>JBATJF010000530.1:0-7298 GCA_049668345.1 Gammaproteobacteria bacterium | reverse complement strand
GCTGATGGGCGAGCGCGATACGCTGGTGCCGCAGGCAGCGGGACGTGCCACTAGTGCGTTGCTGCCCGGCGCGCGACTGGCGCTGATCGAGGCGGCCGGGCATGCCCCGTTCATTTCGGCGCCGGAGGCGGTCGCCGCGCTCTTGCGGGATTTCCTGCTGACGCCGGTGCAGGCGGGAGAGCGACATGGCTGATCCGGATCCACGCATCCTGCCGGACAAGCGCCAGATGCGGCGTGCCTTCGAGGCAGCGGCAGACACCTATGACGACGCGGCGGAACTGCAGTTCGAAATTGGCAGCCGGCTTATCGAGCGCATGGATTTCATTCGCCTGCAGCCGCGGCGCATCCTCGATCTCGGCGCCGGCACCGGCAAGTTCAGCGCGGCCTTGCTGAAACGCTATCGCAAGGCGGACGTGTTCGCGCTGGATATCGCGCAGACCATGCTGGCCCGGGCGCAGGCACGCGGCGGCTGGCTGCGACGTCCGGCCTGCGTGTGCGCGGACGGCGAGGCGCTGCCGTTTGCCGACGACAGTTTCGAATTCATCTTTTCCAACCTCATGCTGCAGTGGTGTACGGACCTGGAGTCGACGTTCAGCGAGCTGCGTCGCGTGCTGGCGCCGGGCGGGCTGCTCATGTTTACCACCTTTGGCCCGGACACGCTGATGGAACTGCGCGCCAGCTGGGAGGCCGTGGACGGCTATACCCACGTCAACCGTTTCGTCGACCTGCACGACATCGGCGACAGCCTGGTGCGCACGCGCTGGGCCGAACCGGTGATGGACTCCGAGCGCATCACCGTCACCTACCGCGCGTTGCCGCGTCTCATGCAGGACCTCAAGCAGATCGGTGCGCATAACGTGACCCGCGGCCGCGCGCGCGGGCTGACGGGCAGGCAGCGCTGGCAGCGCTTCGCTGCGGCCTACGAGGCCTACCGCCAGGATGGCGTGCTGCCGGCAAGCTACGAAGTGGTGTACGGGCATGCCTGGTCGCCCGTCAACAAGCATGAGCGGTCTGGTTGCGAGGTGACGCTCGCCAGCCTGCAGCGGCAGCCCGACAGTTCCGGCCGTGACTGAGCGTCGCGGCTTTTTCGTGACCGGCACGGATACCGGCGTGGGCAAGACCGTGGTCGCGCTGGGCCTGATGCAATATCTACAGGATCGGGGGTTTCTGGTTGCCGGCATGAAGCCGGTCGCATCCGGCTGCGAGGCGACGGCAGCGGGTCTGCGCAACGCCGATGCCGTGCAGCTGCAGCAGCAGGCCTCATGCCGGCTGGATTACAGCCTGGTCAATCCGGTCGCCCTGGCGGCGCCGATTGCGCCGCATCTTGCCGCGCAGCAGGCCGGTGTCGCGATCTCGGTCGACGCTATTCGCCAGACTTTTGACGAACTGGTGGCGCGGGTGGACTGTGTCGTGGTGGAGGGCATCGGCGGCTGGCGCGTACCGCTCAACGATCGCGATACGGTGGCGGAACTGGCCGCAGCATTGGGCCTGGATGTCATCCTGGTAGTGGCTATTCGACTCGGTTGCCTGAATCACGCCCTGCTCAGCGCCGAGTCGATCGCGCGCAGCGGCCTGCACCTGGCGGGCTGGGTGGCGAACTGCCTGCCACCGGTGCCGGTGGCGCTGGATAAGAACATTAATACATTGAAAACAAGGCTTTCAGTGCCGCTGCTGGGGGTCGTGCCAGGCCTGGAGATGCCCGACGTGCGGGCCGTGGCCGCGGCGCTCGACCTGCAAGCGCAATGATAAGGCACCTCGGACTCGGTCAATTGAATCCCGCAGCCTTCTCATCTAAAATACGTTGACTTTTTTGCAGGTGAAAATGCGCGTGAACGGATGCGCCTTTGCGGATATCCGGTGACAACAACAGCGTGCGCGTTCGAGCCAGGCAGCGGTTCCAGAAAATAAACGGTCGTGGTTGAACGGGTACTAGATCCCTCCGGTCGAGACTGTCACTGGGTGATTCGGCCAAACCAGTCCCTGACGTGGCGCGGGGCAGTACGGGTCTATGCAGTCATGACCGCCTGCCTGCTCGGAATCGGAATGGTATTTGCGGTGCATGGCTACTGGCCAGTGCTGCCGTTTGCGGGACTGGAGGTTGTGGTGCTGGGAGTGGCCTTCTACCGGTGTCTGTCACGCAGCCAGATACGCGAGGTGGTGAGCGTGAATAACGACCTGGTCACGGTGGACAAGGGGCGCAGGCAGCCGGAGCAGCACTGGGAATGTCCGCGCGCCTGGGCGCGAGTCGTCATGGAACGATCGCCTATCGCCTGGTACCCGAGCCGCCTGTCAGTGGTATTCCAGGGGCGCCGGGTCGAAATCGGACGGTTCCTCAACGAAGTGGATCGGCAAAGTCTCGCAGCGGAGCTGCAGGGAACGATCCGGCAGGGCTGCTGGCAGCAAAACTGACAGTCCGTGCGTGTGAAATTTTCAGAAATATCGATAACGTGGTCTTAGGGAGAGGAATGCATGTTCGTTAATACACTAAGACGCACTCTGTGCGGTCTCTGGGGCGCGGCTACCCTGCTGCTGGCAGGTCATGCCTTCGCCGGCTTATCCGATACGCTGAATCTCCGGCAAGGGGTCACCGATATCAGCCACAAGGTCTATGACCTGCACATGCTGATCTTCTGGATCTGCGTCGTGGCCTGTGTCGCGGTTTTCGCCGTGCTGATCTACTCCATCATGACCCATCGCAAATCCAAGGGCGCGGTGCCCGCCACTTTTCACGAAAGCACCACCGTGGAAATCATCTGGACCACCATCCCCTTCCTGGTACTGGTCGGCATGGCCGTTCCGGCCACCACCACGCTGCTGGCGCTGGAGGACACCCGTGACTCGGACATGTCCATCCAGGTTACCGGCTACCAGTGGAAGTGGAAATACGATTACCTGGACGAGGACATCAGCTTCTTCAGCGCCCTGGCCACCCCGCGCGAGCAGATCGAGGGTGCCGCCGAGAAGGGCGAGAACTACCTGCTGGAAGTCGACAACCCGATCGTGGTGCCGATCAACAAGAAGATCCGCTTCCTGATTACCTCCAATGACGTTATCCACTCCTGGTGGGTGCCGGACCTGGGCTGGAAGCAGGATGCCGTGCCGGGCTTCATCAACGATGCCTGGACCGAGCTGAAGGAGCCGGGTACCTACCGCGGCAAGTGCGCCGAGCTGTGTGGCAAGGACCACGGCTTCATGCCGATCGTGCTGGTCGCCAAAACCGAGGAAGACTACGCCGCCTGGGTTGCCGAGCAGAAGGGTGCCAAGGCCGCCGAGGCCGAGGCTGCCGGCAAGACCTGGACCATGGATGATCTGATGGCCAAGGGCGAGCAGGTGTACGGCAGTGCCTGCGCATCCTGTCACCAGGCCAACGGCCAGGGTATTCCGGGTGTGTTTCCGGCCCTCACCGGTGGTGCAATCGCGACCGGTCCGGTCGCGGGCCACATCGATATCGTGGTCCATGGCAGCAAGAAGAATCCGGCTATGCAGGCATTCGGGCAGCAGCTGGGCGATGCCGACCTCGCTGCCGTGATCACCTATGAGCGCAACGCACTCGGCAACAGCACAGGTGACATGGTCCAGCCGTCCGATATCACGGCGGCCCGTTAAGGATTTCAGGATACAGAGTGGAGATATATTCAAAATGAGCACAGCAACCACGCACGACGAACACCACCACGGCGCACCGAGCGGCCTGATGCGCTGGGTCACCACGACCAACCACAAGGACATCGGTACCCTGTACCTGTGGTTCGCCTTCATCATGCTGCTGATCGGCGGCGCGATGGCCATGGTGATCAGGGCCGAGCTGTTCCAGCCCGGACTGCAGATCGTCGATCCGCATTTCTTCAACACCATGACCACCATGCACGGTCTGATCATGGTGTTCGGCGCCATCATGCCGGGCATGGTCGGTCTGGCCAACTGGCAGATCCCGATGATGATCGGCGCCCCTGACATGGCGTTGCCGCGCATGAACAACTGGAGCTTCTGGATTCTGCCGTTCGCCGGCACCATGCTGCTCAGCACCCTGTTCATGGAAGGCGGCGGCCCGGCCTTCGGCTGGACCTTCTACGCGCCGCTGTCCACCACCTTTGCGCCTCCCAGCACTGACTTCTTCATCTTCGCGGTACACATGCTGGGTTTCTCGTCCATCATGGGTTCCATCAACATCATCGCCACCGTGCTCAACATGCGCGCCCCGGGCATGACGCTGATGAAAATGCCGCTGTTCGTGTGGACCTGGTTCATTACCGCCTTCCTCCTGATCGCTGTGATGCCGGTACTGGCCGGTGCCGTGACCATGATGCTGACCGACCGCAACTTCGGTACCAGCTTCTTCGATGCCGCCGGCGGCGGTGACCCGGTGCTGTTCCAGCACGTGTTCTGGTTCTTCGGTCATCCCGAGGTGTACATCATGATCCTGCCGGCGTTCGGCGTGATTTCCGAGATCATTCCGACCTTTGCGCGCAAGAAGCTGTTCGGCTACAGCTCCATGGTGTATGCCACCGCCTCCATCGCGTTCCTGTCGTTCATCGTGTACGCGCATCATATGTTCACCACCGGCATGCCGGTGGCGGGTGAGCTGTACTTCATGTACGCCACCGTCATGATCGCCGTGCCGACCGCGGTCAAGGTGTTCAACTGGACCGCTACCATGTGGAAAGGCTCCATGACCTTCGAGACGCCGATGCTGTGGGCGATTGCGTTCGTGTTCCTGTTCACTATCGGCGGCTTCACCGGCCTGATGATGGGCATCGCCCCGGCGGACATGCAGTACCACGATACCTACTTCATCGTTGCCCACTTCCACTACGTGCTGGTAACCGGTGCGTTGTTCGCCATCATCGCCGCCTTCTACTACTGGGCGCCGAAGTGGACCGGCCACATGATCGACGAGCGCCTTGGCAAGATCCATTTCTGGTGGTCGGTGATTTCCGTGAACGTGCTGTTCTTCCCGCAGCACTTCATCGGCCTGGCCGGCATGCCGCGCCGTATCCCTGACTACTCGCTGCAGTTCGCCGACTGGAACATGATCTCCAGTCTCGGCGGCTTCGCCTTCGGTCTGGCCCAGGTGTTCTTCATCTACGTCATCATCAAGACGATCAAGGGCGGCGAGAAGGCTACCGGCCAGGTGTGGGAGGGTGCGCATGGCCTGGAGTGGACGGTTCCGTCACCGGCCCCGTATCACACCTTCGAAACGGCACCGGAAGTCAGGTAGTACGCCGGGTGCACGGGTTGTCGCCCGTGCACCCGCTGTTTATGCAGGGCAGATTCGATGTCACATCCAGGTAACTCGCGGCAGTCCGGTACCCGCATGGTAGTCACCGTCATCGTGCTGGTGCTGGTGGCGCTGGGTTTCTTTGTCGCCAGTTTCTTCGCCTTGACGAAATGACCATGCAAGCTGACGATCGCAAGCAGGCCAACCAGCGCATCGCAAAGCGGCTTGTTATTGTCGCGTTGCTGATGTTCGGTTTCGGTTTTGCGCTGGTGCCGCTGTATGACGTGTTTTGCGATATCACCGGCCTGAACGGCAAAACCGGGCGCATCGAACTGGAACAGGCGCTGACCGGGCAGGTCGACGAGAGCCGGCTGGTGACGGTGGAATTCCTCGGCACGGTGCACAGCGACCTGCCCTGGGAATTCAGGCCGATGGTACGCCAGGTCAAGGTTCACCCGGGAGAGGTGACGGAGGTCCATTACCTGGCCAGAAACAAGACTGACAGCCAGGTCGCCGGGCAGGCCGTGCCCAGCGTGGCACCGGGCCAGGCGGCGAAGTACTTCAACAAGACGGAGTGCTTCTGTTTTACCCGGCAGACACTGGAGGCGGGCGAGGCTAAAGAGATGCCGATCCGGTTCGTGGTCGATCCGGCGATACCGGAGGATGTCGTGAGGGTGTCGCTGTCCTACACCTTCTATCAGGCAAAGGATGCCGACCCGGCAGCAACCGTTTCAATGGAAAAGGGCAGCCTCGACTCCATCATGTGATACGGGACCAGCAGTGCAGGATACTGCGTGTGATTCATTAGCAGGTGGTCGGGGCGGTCTATCCTGACCCCATAAAAGTTAACAACTTGAATAGAGAGGGAGTTACCAATGTCAGCATCTAAAGGGGGTTATTACCTGCCGGAACCGAGCCACTGGCCCATCGTAGGCTCCGTCGGCCTGTTCCTGCTGCTGGGTGGTTTTGCGCATTTCCTGCACGGTGGGTCCTGGGTGGTGATGGCGACCGGCGGGGCTGTGCTGATCTTCATGCTGTTCGGCTGGTTCGGTACCGTGATCAACGAGAGCGTGAGCGGCAAGTACAACGAACAGGTCGACATGTCCTTCCGCTGGAGCATGGGCTGGTTCATCTTCTCCGAGGTGATGTTCTTCGCGGCCTTCTTCGGCGCCCTGTTCTACGCGCGCATGTACTCGGTGCCGTGGCTGGGCGGCGAAGGCAACAATACCATGACCAACGAGCTGCTCTGGAGTGGCTTCGATGCAACCTGGCCGACCAATGGACCGGGCAATGTCGGCGGTGCCTACGAGTACATGGGTGCCTGGGGCATACCGGCGATCAACACCCTGATCCTGCTGTCCTCGGGCGTGACTGTTACCTGGGCGCACTGGGGCCTGAAAAAGGCAGATCGCACCCAGCTGATCCTCGGCCTGATGGCCACCGTGGGGCTGGGCTTCCTGTTCCTGGGTCTGCAGGCGTACGAGTACGGACATGCCTACCACGAACTGAACCTGACACTGAATACCGGTATCTACGGCAGCACCTTCTACATGCTGACCGGCTTCCACGGCCTGCACGTGACGCTGGGCGCCACCATGCTGCTGGTCATCCTGATCCGCAGCATGAAGGGGCACTTCACCAACGAGCATCACTTCGCGTTCGAGGCTGTGGCCTGGTACTGGCACTTCGTCGACGTGGTGTGGCTGGGCCTGTTCGTATTCGTGTACTGGCTGGTCTAGACGAAGGTATCAGGACGGCAAGGGGGCGCTGCTTGCAGCGCCCTTTTTGTTGAACAGGACAGACAGCGTGAGATGTGAAAGGTGATACGTGAAAGACGGGTGCGGCTTGTTCGCCTGCTGACAGGAAAGCGCGAAGGAATTATGAGCAGGATCGCGGATCTCATCCGCGATGAATATCGCTTGTATCAGCCCGCCGGCATGACCCCGTGCGGCTGCAGCAGGCCGGTGGCGTAGCCGAGCATCAGCAGCACGAACAGCAGGACCGACAGGCTGATGCGTACGGTCAGCGCACGCACGGTACGCTCGGAGGTCCCCTTGTCCTTGACGAGGTAGAACAGGCC
>JBATJF010000529.1:0-7991 GCA_049668345.1 Gammaproteobacteria bacterium | reverse complement strand
CTACCCAGAAACCAGATGGAGTCGTTCATCATCGGTCGCCTGCAGGGTATCTCGTGGCGCAATCATGTCGAGCTGCTGAGTGTGACGCCCGGCATGGGTGGCAGGGTGCAGGTATTCGAGGAAGTGCTCTTCAACGTGCGTGTATCGGGGGATTACTTCGATCTGTACCAGTGGCTCAAGGACATGCGCGAGGAGCTCGGTTACGTGGTTGTCAAGCAGTTCAATATCACTCCCGGGGCTACTGCAGGCCAGGCAGAGGGACTGACCGCCACCTTCACCATCGTGTCCTATCGGGAGGCGGAAAATGCCTAGGGGCATGAGCTGTATCCTGTTGCTGTTGGTGTCACTGCTGCAAGCAGTCGCACAGGCGGCGGACGGGGTTGCAGGACCGTTGCGCATCAATCCCTTTGTGCAGCCCGAGGTCGTTGCAGATGAGGCAATTACCGCGGTGTCCGGTGAAGAGGACTCCATGGTATTGCGCGGGATCATGCTGGCCGGGGAACAGTCACTGGCAAACATCGGTGGCAAGATCCTCGGTATAGGTCAGGAAATCAATGGCTATCGAGTGATTGCCGTAAATGAAAGTAACGTGGTGCTCGATCGGGATGGAACACGCAGGGAACTCGGGGTCAGTAAACTGGATGGAATCGAAAACAATGAGCGGCGTACAGGCAGAAGGTAATTACAGGCGCGCTGCGGTGCTGCTGCTGATGGCGGCATTGCTGTTGGTGCTGTCAGTCAGGCCGCTGTACGGCGCGGAGACCGGGATTGTACATGACGGCAAGATCACCCTGACCTTGCGCAAGGTCGAGATTGCGGAGGTCATGGAGATGCTGTCGCGCGCGGCGCGCGTGAATATCCTGCTGTCCGATGACGTGAACGGCGAGATATCCGTCAATCTCTATGATGTCGGTATCAACGAAGCCATCCACTCGATTGCCAGCTCCGCCGGCTACGGCGTGGAACGCCGCGGCGGCAGTTATTTTATCGTGGAGCGTGACCAGGCGGGCAAGTCCGAACCCGGTGGCCCGACCGAGGTGCGCACTTTCAAGGTGCAGTACTCCGACCCCGAGCTTGTCGCCGGCATCCTGAAGAACCACCTCTCCAGCTATGGTCAGGTGACCACGCTGCCGGAACGCCGCCTGCTGATCGTGGAAGACACACCGCACTTCCTCGGGCGCATCCAGAAGCTGTTGAAAGAGATCGACCGTCAGCCGCGCCAGATCCTGATCGAGGCCAAGATCCTCGAGGTGTCGCTGACCGACTCGGAATCCTACGGCCTGGACTGGGTGAAGATCTTCGAGTCCGGCGACGCGGCAATCGGCACCCAGGGGCTGGGCAGTCCCGGCTCGCCAGGACTGTTCTTCAACTACATCACGCCGGACGTGGAGGTGTTCCTGGATGCGTTGCGGACACGTGGGCGTACCCGCACCCTGTCGACCCCGAAGCTGCTGGCGCTGGAAGACCAGGAGGCTGAAACCATCATCGGCAACCGGCTTGGCTACAACGTCACCACCACCATCGACAACGTGACCACCACCTCGGTCGAGTTTCTCGAATCCGGCGTGATCATGAAGGTCAAGCCGTCGGTGGACGGGGAGGGCCGCATCTTCCTGGAAATCCATCCCGAGGTCAGCACCGGTGATGTACTGAACGGTCTGCCCAGCCAGTCGACTGCCGAGGTCACCACGTCCATGCTGGTGGAGAGCGGCCAGACGGTCTTCATCGGCGGGCTGATTACGCGCAACCAGGGCAAGACCCGCGAGGGTATACCGATCCTGGGTGATATCCCCGGCATCGGCAGTCTGTTCTCGAACAAGCTGATCACCAGCCAGAACACCGAGCTGGTGGTGCTGGTAACGCCCTACCTCATCGACAATGACAAGGTGCCGCTGGACGGCGGCAATGCAGCGAATGTGGCAGCGGTGGCGGAACAGCTCGAGGTGCAACCGCGCGATATCGATCGCGTGCTGGAAAAAATGGATTATTTCGAGGACACCTTCGAGGCTACGGGTACCGGGACGGAATTTAATTTCTGATACGCCATGCGTTATGCCTGGCCGGCAGGCCGGCTTGCCATGCGGTGGCGGCAGGGTGATAGTACAAAGCGGTGCCTGGCTGCTAAGATGCAGCTTGTCTGGAACAACAGGGGGCGGCGGGATTCGTGATCCGGTTTGTCGGCATCGTTATCTGGCGCATCGTCTGCTGGCTTGAACTCGCCCTGTTCACGCTGGTGATGTACCTGCTGTCATGGCTTCCCGGGACACTGCTCAAGGGGTTTTATTTTCCGCTGTTCAGGTTCTGGGCACGCAGCTTCGTACGGGCGCTCGGCGTTGACCTGCGGGTACACCAGAAATACACCAGCCAGGGCCTGCCGAAACAGTACATCCTGATCGCCAATCATCCCTCCGCATTCGAGGATGTCGGCATACCGGCCGTGTTTCCCGTTCATTCGCTGGCCAAGATCGAGGTGAAGGACTGGTGGCTGGTCGGGCGCATCAGTGCCGCGGCGGGCTCGCTGTACGTGCAGCGCGAGTCGAAGGAGTCGCGCAATGCGGCAGCCGAGGAGATCGACCGCGAGCTGGCCGCCGGCAAGAATATCGCGCTGTATCCCGAGGGAGGTTGCAAGGGTCGGCGTATCTTCGACACGTTCCGCTACGGTGCCTTCGACATCTCGCTGCGCACCGGCATACCCATCCTGCCCGTGTTTCTGCACTACGAGTCGCAGGATGATTTCGAGTGGCGCAATCCGCAGACCCTGCTGCACAAGATCTGGCATATGAGTATCACCCGCAACCATCGCGTCAATTACTACATCTACGACGCCTTCGATCCCCGGCAGTTCTCCGACAAGGAGTCGTATGCGGCCTATGCGCACGGCAAATTCCTGGAGTGGCAGGCCCGCTACCTGGACTGAGCCGGCTCCGCACCCTGCCCGGTATCGACAATATCGATACCATCTACCGTGACAGGCCAGGTTGCCTGTGGTAGCCGGGATGCCGCCACAGCGCTCGTACCTCCGTTATCCGCAGGGTGCGCTGTGCGCACCGGAAGACCCGTCAGCCGAGATATTTCCGCAGGGTATCGAACAGCAGCAGACCGAACACCAGCACCGTGCCCAGCAGGATCAGGTTCGTGGCGGATCCGTTGGCAAGCCCGCCCAGCCAGGCGCGGCGGTTGTTCATGACCAGCAGCAGAATGCCCAGCAGGGGCATGAAGAACGCGCCGGCAACGGCGTAGATCAGCACCAGCCACACGGGTTTGCCCGCCAGCATCAGGATCATCGGCGGGACGGCGATGTACAGCAGGTAGCCGCGGTAGGCGTGTGAGCGTGTGCTGACGGCGCGGGGTTGCCTGTCACGCCAGGCGTATTGCTCCACGAAATCGGCAAACAGGTAGGGCACACCCTGCCAGACGCCGAGCATGGAGCTGAATACCGCGCTCCAGAAACCAACCAGGAAGCTCCACTTGCCGAACGGGCCGACTACCTCTTCCAGTCGTGCGGCGATGGCCAGTGCCATCTCCGGCCCGGTGACGGTGTCGGGGTGCACCCCGGCGGAAATGATAATGACGGCAACGCCGAACAGGCCGGTCAGGGTGTAGGCAACGGCCAGGTCACGGCGCGAACGCACCAGGTCATCCGGTGTCGTCCAGTTCCGTTCGCGTATCCAGTAGCCATAGCAGAGCAGGGTCACGCTGCCGCCTACGCCGCCGATCACGCCGATGATGAACAGTACCGATCCTTGCGGTATCGAGGGAATCAGCAATCCGCTGGCGATGACGGCCAGGTCCGGCGCGACCCAGGCGGCACATACCAGTACCACCAGCATCATGACGGCCATGAACAGTTTCATAAGCGGCTCGAGCAGGCGATAGCGGCCGGTCAGCACCAGAACGGCGGCCAGCAGGGAATGCACTATGCCCCAGTTTGCCACGGACAGGCCGGGGTACAGGGCGTGGGCAGCCAGTCCGCTCGCAGCGATCAGGGCGCCTGCGACCACGAATGTCCACAGCAGCAGGTAGATGAAAAAATAGCCGGAGACGAATTTCGGCAGCCGCTGGATCCAGCCCTCCAGCAGCGTCGTGCCGGTGGCGAGTTGCCAGCGGGCCAGCCCCTCATTCATGGTGAATTTCATAATGGCGCCGAGGATCGCCGCCCAGAGGATCGTGGTGCCGAATTTTGCACCGGCAACCGAGGCGACCACCAGGTCGCCGGCGCCGAGGCCGGTTGCCGCGATGACGAGGCCGGGGCCGATGTCCCTGAGCATGGCGCTGGTCTTTTTCATGATGTCCCGTTTCGGCAGATTTTCCGGCAGCCGTGATAAAGTAGGCCGGTGAAGGCGTTATGTTAACGGATTGCCGGTCGATCAAGAGCCGATGAAGCTGCGCACCCAGATTTCCCTCTACCTGTTCCTGTTCGGGCTGATCCCGCTGCTGGTGGCATTCGTGATCAACGTGCCGCTGATCTTCGATCGCATCGAGGCACTCTATCACAAGGCGCACCTGCAGAATCTGCGCGCCGAATTCAGTGATCTCGATCAGCACCTGGCCCGCCGTCACGAAATGGTCCGCCTGCTGGCGAAGATGCCGGAGCCGGGCATGCTGCTGTCAAGCGACGTGCGGCAAACGACGCAGGACCTGGATGCCGCGCGTAAGGGCTATATCAACTGGGTGAACCAGGTATTGATTGACCAGTTCGATGTATCCCAGGTCATGTTTCTCGACGAGACGGACAAGCCCATCTTCTGGCTGGATCGCAACCTCAAGAGCGGGCGGCTGGATAGCAGGACCGGCGATTATCCCGCAGTGAATAACCGGATGCTGGTGGCCAGCCGCGAAGTTGCGCCAGGGGTCGTGCTGAACGGCCCGATCATCTTCAACCGCACCACGGGCCCGGTTCTGCCGGAACGTTTCATGCAGATGAGCCTGGTAAGCCCTGTGGTCATCCCGCTGCTGTCCGCCGATGCGGGCACGCTTGAAGAGCAGCGCGGGACGGTCGTCGTCTATATCGATCTCGGTGGCCTCGCGAGCGCCTACCGCGGCAACTACTGGGTGCTGGGTGATGGAAAATACCTGCCATCACCCAATGGGGAAAACCGGCCGACCACGGCGTTCGAGGATTTCCCGGGATTGCAGGCGCTGTTCGACAAGGATGAGCTCGCACTGTGGGAGTTCGGTAACCAGCAGGTGCTCTGGGTGCCGCTGTTCGAGACCGAGGACGCCGGTACCCTGTGGGTCGGGCGCAGCGTCGATCCCTCACCGCTGGCAAAATTGCAGCGCGCCGTGGAACTGCGCATGGCCTATGTCGCCATCGGACTGCTGATCGTGGTATTCATCGTCGCGCGCCTGATCGCGGTCAAGACAGAGCGCCTGGGCCATGAACTGACCGACGGCATATCGCGCGTACTCGAGCACAACGAGGAAGTCGGCTTTTCCTGGCGCCAGCCTCGGGAGCTGAACGAACTGGGCAAAAACCTGACGCGGCTCGCCTCCACGCACGCGGCGAACACCCGAGCAATGGACAGTTATGCGCGGGAACTGGAGGAGTCGAACCGCTACAAGTCCGAATTTCTCGCCAACGTCAGTCACGAGCTGCGCACGCCGCTGAATTCAATCCTGCTGCTGTCCAAGATGCTGGCCGAAGGCGACGTGCGTCAGCAGCTCACCGCCGAGCAGGTGCACCAGGCAAGGGTCATTCACAATGCCGGTACGGACCTGAGGGCGCTGATCGACAACATCCTCGACCTGTCGCGTATCGAGGCGCGTCATATGACGCTGATCGCCGAGCCGGTCAGTCTGCGGGCGGTTATCGACAGCGTACTCGATCTGATGAAACCGCAGCTGGACGAAAAGCGTCTCCGGCTGGTCACGGAGTTTGATGCACAGGCACCCTCATCGATAAACACCGATAGTGAAAAGCTGCGCCAGATCCTGATCAATTTTCTGTCCAATGCCGTGAAATTCACTACACAGGGCACGGTTACGGTGCGCCTGGCACAGGGTCCGGAACACGACGGTGTGCGCTACCCGGTCTGTATCAGCGTTACCGATACCGGCATCGGGATCGCCGCAGAAAAGCTGGAGCTGGTATTCGAGGCCTTCAGGCAGGCCGATGGCTCGACCAGCCGGCGCTTCGGCGGCACCGGCCTGGGTCTGGCTATCAGCCGCGAACTGGCCTGGCTGATGGGCGGTGAAATTCTCGTGGAAAGTGCACCCGGCAGCGGTACCACTTTCAGCCTGCTGTTGCCGCTCGAGTTGCCGGCAACGCCGCGGCTGTCCAGCCAGGGGAAAACAGCCGGCAACAGCGACGCAAGGGAGTCCGTGCAGTCGATTCCCCCGGCCGATTACGGCGGTGCCCGCATCCTGCTGGTTGACGATGATGTGCGCACCCTGCTGGCGCTGACGCCGGTACTGGAACAATGGGGGCTGGAGGTGATGGCGGCAGGTGATGGTCCGGAGGCGCTGGAAACGCTGGCGACGGACGGAGAATTCAGCCTGGTCTTTATGGATATAATGATGCCGGACATGGATGGCTACGAAACCATCAGGCGGATCAGGCAGCAGGAACGGTTCGCGGATATGCCGGTGATCGCGCTGACAACCAGGTCCGCCAAAGAGGACGAGCACCAGTGCCAGCAGGCGGGCGCGAGTGACTGCATCGTCAAGCCGGTCGATCTGAAAATCCTGAAGAACATGCTGGACAAGTACCTGCCCGGCGGCTGAACAGACATTACTGCGAGGAAACGGATGGCAGACAGGAACCGTTATGCTGATTTCAGGATTCTGATTGTCGATGACAATGAGAACAACCTGTTTGCGCTGCGTTCCCTGATAGCCAGGCACATGGACGTCGAGGTGCTCGAGGCGGGCTCCGGGCAGGCAGCGCTAGATATCGCGCTCAGCAACCCGCGCATCGACCTCATCGTGCTCGATGTGCAGATGCCGGAAATGGATGGCTTCCAGACCGCGTCCATGCTGAAGGTACGGCAGAAGACGCGTGATATACCGATCATCTTTCTCACGGCAGCCTACAAGACCGACGAGTTCCAGCAGAAGGGCTACGATGTCGGTGCCGCCGACTACCTGCTCAAGCCGATCGATGACAACCAGCTGATCAACAAGATCAGCACCTATCTGCGCCTGATCGAGAAAGAGCGGGAGCTCAATACCCGGCTGGAAGCACTCGTGGCGGAGCGCACCCGCGAACTCGATCTGGCCAAGACCTATCTCGAGAAAATCATCAGCAACATGGGTGAGGCCCTGCTGGTGCTGGAGCCGGGCGGACACATTACCGCCGTCAATCCAACTGCCTGCCGGCTGCTCGGCTACCCGGAGAAAGACCTGATCGGCATGTCTATCGGCGACGTCTTCGAGGAGGAGGAAACCGAGCAGGCCAATGCCTTCATGGGCACCTGGCTGGAGGCGCTGATCCGTACCGGCACCATCAGCAGTATCGAGGCAAGCTTCGTGGCCAGCGACCAGAGGCGCGTGCCGATCCTGTTCTCGAGAACTGCAATCAAGGACGACTCGGGTAAAATTACCGACATCATCTGCATTGCAAAAGACATGACGGGGTATACTCGCGCCACTAGCAGCTGAAGAAGACATGCACAGGATTTGACCGGATGCGGCTTGCAACCGCTTCCGCAGCGCGTACACTTTGCAGCCGGATTACAGGAGTTTTAGATGGAAGAGTCTGAAAATAAATTGCCGGAAGAGGATATCGTGCTGACGGCCGAGGCGCTCAAGGCGATGGGCCATCCCCTGCGCTGGAAGATCCTGTGTACGCTGGGTAACAAGGAAATGTCAGTAGGCGAAATTGTGGAGAAAATCGGTACCTCGCAAAGCAACGTTTCGCAGCACCTGGATCAGCTGCGCAACAAGAACATCGTCCGTTCGCGGCGTGACGCCAACCGCATCTATTATTCGGTCAGTAACGAGAAACTGCTGGATCTGATCAGCACCATGCGTGGTGTATTGTGCCAGACGAA
>JBATJF010000528.1:0-1529 GCA_049668345.1 Gammaproteobacteria bacterium | reverse complement strand
GCGCAAGGCGCGGATGCACAGACGATGCTGCGACTCGGTGTCGTGTGCGGCACGGCCACGGCCGCGCACCCGGGAACGGAATTGTTCAGCATCGGGGAAATCGAGCCCCTCTCCGCCCGGGTGCAGGCGACCGTGCTGGATATCTGATGGCGGGCCGGGTGCCGCGGCATGCCGGGGTGACGACTATCCGGCGCTGGCGGATGGAGGGTAGTTGACAAATATCAAGGCCGTGGTCTGCAGATGCTGCTAGTATTTTAAATTGCCGGAAATTCTGCCAGCAGGCATGCACCACCGGGGGGGAGGGCAGCCATGAAAGATAAAAACACCACGGCCACGCAGGTCGTTATGACTGACATCCTGAACGCCAGGAACAGTCTGGAGTTGATGTTGCTCGAGTACGGCAACGTGCACATCGAAACACTTCACCAGCTGCTCAGCCTGACCAGGACGGTCGAAATCGAATACTCGCATATTTGCGCCCACCGCCTTTGCCAATGACGCGGGCGACCCGCCCGCGGCGTACGCGGTAGCCCTGTCTCCTACAGCCAGCGCATCAACCCGCATTCCAGCGGATGACTGAGCTGATGGTGGCAGGGATAGTAGCGAATCTTGAACTGCTGCAGACCGCCCGCCGAACAGACATTCTCCATATCGAACAGGTCGCAGCGGAACAGCGTGGCGCCGTCCGCGTGGGTGCCGGAAAGGTAGAACAGCCGCTTGTGGGTCGTCTCGAAGTTGTCATCCTCGTCGATCTGCCCCAGGACGCATTCCACGACGATCTCGTCGGGCTGCAGGCCATTGAGCTGCAGCGCCACCTCGAATGACAGCATTTCGCCGGCCTGGATCGTGGCCGGCACCGGCGAGACCAGCTGCCCGTGCACAGCCGGCCAGGCGCGTGCGACCTGCTGCTTCCATGTCGCCAGATCGCGCGCGCCTTCCGCCGCATTGGCGGCCAGGCGACGGCCTTCGCGCGCCGCGGGGGAGTAGGACTGCGCCAGGTAATCCATGGCCATGCGGATGGTGTTGAAACGCGGCAGGATCGTCTTCATCGAGGCGCGTGCGATACGCAGCCATTCATCCGAGTATCCCTCGCCGTTATGCGTGTAGTAGGCGGGGATGACCTGGTATTCAAGAATGTTCATCAACTCCAACGCCTCGAGCTGTTCGCGGGTCTCGCGGTCGAACTCGGGGTGCGGCGTGATGCTCCAGCCGTTCTCGCCATTCCAGGCTTCGGCCCACCAGCCGTCGGTAACGCTGAGGTTGATGGCGCCGTTGATGGCGGCCTTCATGCCCGATGTGCCGCAGGCCTCCATCGGGTATTCCGGCGTGTTCAGCCAGACGTCGACGCCGGGCAGAAAATCGCGCGTCAGCGAGAGATTGTAGTTCTCCAGCAGGATGACCCGGCCCTGGAATTCCGGGAGCAGGCTGATTTCGAAAATCCTGCGCAGCAACGCCTGCCCCGGCTGGTCGTTGGGATGCGCCTTGCCGGCAAAGACCAGCGTGACCGGTCGCTGCGGGTCGTTGACCAG
>JBATJF010000527.1:0-3108 GCA_049668345.1 Gammaproteobacteria bacterium | reverse complement strand
CGATGCCCGGCATCCGGAGCCCGGTGCGATGCGCGATACCCTTACGCACCTGGTCGGTCAGACCATACACCGCCCCGATGCCACCAAGTTCCTGTTCATTCTCAACCAGATGGACACCACGGCCCGGGACGACAACCCCGAGGAGGTGGTCGGGGCCTGGCAACGCGCGCTGGCACAGGAAGGGCTTTCAGCGGGCCGGTTTTACTGCATCTACAATCCGGAAGCCGCGGTGACCATAGAAAACGAGGCACTGCGCCACCGCTACGAGTCAAAGCGCGATCATGACCTTGCGGAAATCTACCGGCGGATCGAGGGTGTCAATGTCGAGCGTGCCTACCGTATTACCGGTGCGCTGGAGAAACTGGCCCATCAAATCGAGGAAAAGGTGGTCCCCCAGGTGGCGGCGTACAAGTCACGCTGGCGCAAACTGACGCTGTGGGGTGACGGCGCACTGGGAATCCTGCTGATGGTCGCGATCACGCTGATGTCAGGTGTGCTGGGCTTCCGTGACGGCTGGCGCTGGGCCTGGCCGCAATGGTGGCATGGCTCCACCGCGAATTCGGTTGGCATGGTGGTGTTCCTCGCGGTGTTTATCGGTGTGTTTGCCTGGTTGCACTTCAAGGTGCGCAAGCTTGCGGCCGGTCATGTCGTAAAGCAGATCGCGAGGCAGCTTACCCCGGGGCTCTACCGCAATCGACTGACGCAGGCCTTCCTGTTCAACACCAGGCCCTGGCTGAGTATATTCATGAAGCATCCGGTCGGTTGGGGGCAGCGCAGCCGCAAGCGCCTGCACCGCGTCGTCGCCGATGCCAACCGCTATGTGCAGACGCTGAACGATGCCTTCACCGACCCGTCCGGCAAGGTGGCGGCAGCGCCGCCCGGCACGGTAGCATCACTGTCGGTTGTCGAATCCGGCAAGAACCCCCCGCCGCAGGCGTCACCCGAACCGCGCGGATCGGCGCAACGCTGACGGCCGGTCAACCAGCCCGCGCAGGCGCGGTGTCATCCATAAGGGCTGCCAGGGGCGGCCTTTTTTATTGCCGGGTTGTTCCGTCAATGGGCTTCCTGTTAAAACATATTGTGAAATCATGTACTTATGGGTATCCTTTGGTGAGGCACGGCATTGCCATGCCGTGCCGTTTCGGATCCGGCGCGTCTCACGCCCGAAATGCGTCGACCCATTGCGTGTGCGGTGGCTTGCAATACAACACCCATGACAGAACAGGTGCAGAATCAATCTCCCGGGCATGCTGAGGCCATGCAGTTCCAGCAGCGACTGGACGTGTTGCTGGCGGATCGCCCCGGGCCGCAGCGGCAGGTGCTCGCCAGGGCCGCGCAGCTGGCACGCGAGGCCCATCACGGGCAGCAACGGGTTTCCGGCGAACCTTACTACCAGCACTCGCTGGCGGTTGCCGAGATCCTCGACGGCCTGAACCTCGATTACGAGACGCTGGCAGCCGCGATCCTGCACGACGTCGTCGAGGACACTGACATTACCCTGGACGACATCGGCAGGGACTTCGGTGCGGTCATCGGGAAGCTCGTCGACGGCGTCACCAAGATGGAACGGATCGGTGATTTCCAGCAGTCGATCTCGTCCGACAGCAAGCAGGAGCACCAGGCCGAGAGCCTGCGCAAGCTGTTGCTCGCGATGGCCGAGGATGTGCGCGTCGTGCTGATCAAGCTCGCCGACCGCCTGCACAACATGCGTACACTGCAGCATCTGGACAGTGCGCGCCAGCAACGGATCGCGCGCGAAACCCGCGAGATCTATGCACCACTGGCGAATCGCCTGGGTATATGGCAAATCAAGTGGGAGCTCGAGGACCTGGCCTTGCGCTACCTCGAACCGGAAGCCTACCAATCCCTGGCGAAGCAGCTGGCCGAAAAGCGCGCGGACCGGGAAGGCTTTATCCAGCGCGTGATCGATACCTTGGGCGCCGAGCTGGCAAAGGCAGGAATCAAGGCGACGATCTCCGGCCGTCCCAAGCATATCAACAGCATCTGGCGCAAGATGCAGCGCAAGCACATCGATTTCGACCAGGTATTCGATATGCGGGCCGTGCGTATCCTGGTCAATGAGGAGAAGGACTGCTATGCGGCGCTGGGTGTCGTGCACGGCCTGTGGCGTCATATACCCAGGGAGTTCGATGACTACATCGCCAATCCCAAGGAGAACCTCTACCGGTCACTGCATACCGCAGTGGTGGGGCCGGAAGGCCGAACCCTCGAAGTGCAGATCCGGACCTATGACATGCACCGGCATGCCGAGCTGGGTGTCGCGGCACACTGGCGCTACAAGGAAGGCAGCGGATTCGACGCCGGCTACGAGGAAAAGATCGCCTGGCTGCGCCAGTTGCTGGAGTGGAAGGACGAGGAGCACAGCGCGCACGATTTCGTTGACCGTTTCAAGTCCGAGGCCTTTCAGGAGCGGGTCTATGTGCTGACACCGCAGGGCAGGATTATCGATCTCCCGCAGGGCGCGACACCGCTCGACTTCGCCTATGCGGTACATACCGAAATCGGTCATCGATGCCGGGGCGCCAAGGTGAACGGCCGCATCGTACCGCTGACCTACCAGCTCAGAAACGGTGAACAGGTCGAGGTGCTCACGACACGGCAGGGGAAGCCCAGCCGGGACTGGCTGAACACACATCAGGGTTACCTGGTGACTTCGCGCGCGAAGTCGCGCGTGCGCGCCTGGTTCAAGCACCAGGACTACGAACACAACATCAGCGGCGGCCGTGGCATCCTCGATCGCGAACTGCACCGGCTGGGCGTGTCCAGCCTGCCGGTTGACCGGATCGCCGAGCGACTCGGTTTTCGCAAGGCCGATGATATGCTCGCAGCGTTCGGCAGCGGGGATGTTTCCACCGCCCAGCTGGCCAATGCCGTCAACGATCTGGTGCCGCAGGGCGAAATGCTGCGACCACGCAGTCAGCGCGCCGCCAGGCGAACGGATGACAATCTCGACGAAGGAATCAGTATCCAGGGTGTGGGTAACCTGCTCACCACGATGGCGCGCTGTTGCCGACCGGTACCCAGCGATCCCGTCGTCGGCTATATCACGCGCGGTCGCGGCGTGACTGTGCACCGGCAGGATTGCGG
>JBATJF010000526.1:0-1953 GCA_049668345.1 Gammaproteobacteria bacterium | reverse complement strand
TCCCATGTGTCCGGGGTTGCGCTGCTGATGGCCAGGCGTCGAGATCCAGTCGCCATCAGCGGTGCCCGCCATTACGTAGTCCGCACCAAGCCCGTAACCATGTGTGAAGGATTCGGGTGATATCGTCAGACCCTTCTTGTCCTTGGGTGCATTCCCAAATTGTGGCACCTTGATTCTAGGCAGCCTGAAGGTACTCATCGGCCTGGGACTCGGCTATGGGAGCCGCGTGGTGTAAGGGCTCGAGCAGCCGCGCCTTGAGTCGAGCGACATTGCCAATGAAGGTATCCCAACGACCCGAGAGGAGTTGGGAGCGCAGGAACAAGAAGCACTCCGCCATCTCGGGAGTCCAGAAGGTGCCTGGTGCCTTGAGCCGCAGGTTAATCACGCGCCGGATGGCACTTTCGACACAACCGCTGCCGCAGGGCACGGCGAGCTCGCGGAACCGAGCGTACTGCAGGCGTTTCTGGTTGCGCGCAAAATAGTTGTCCCATTTGTTGAGGGCCTGGTCCTTTTTATTGCCCCGCAAAGTCTTGCGCAACGACTGATGCAGCGCCTCGAGGTGACCGTGCCAGAGCCAGTCCCGCCACTGTTTGGCCAGACGGCCCTCGTGTTGAAGACGCGCGGGGAGCAAATCGATCAACTCCTGCAGGTTCTGTTTGGCATGGGTGTAGTCGATGACTTGATGAACCCGTGCCTGATCGAGACCCCGGCGTTGGCACAACGCTTCGACCCCAGACCAAATCCACGGCGCGCCATCGCCGCAGAACGCGATTCGCGCCACCCGCTCAAGGTCCAGCGCATCGAGGTAGCGGTCCAGCAGTGCGAAGAGCCCCTCGTGATTTCGCATCGTGGCATCGTGCAACGGCGCAACGGACTTCACCACCTGGCCTTCGTTATCCAGCACATAGACGGTGAACAGCTTCGGCTCTTTCCAATCGGTGTGGTAGCCCTGACGTTTCTGGCCGGCCTTCTTGCGGCCCCGTTTTCGACGACGCTCGCGTAACCGACCCCCATCGATGCCGATAACGAGCGTCTGCCCTGCGAGCTGTTCCGTCCCCGTCAGTGAAATCTTGCCGCGAAACCACCGACCCTGCTCGAACAGCACCCGGCACAAACAGCGGATGGTCTTCACATCGAGCGCCAGCCCCCGGCGCTCGAGCACCGCGTGCGCCACCTCGAATGATGGGCACAACAGCGCGGCTTGCGCGACCTCACTGACCAACCGATTGCTGCAACGGCGTAGAAAGCCGACCACCTCCAAGCCCAAGTAGGCCCCTTGACGCCGAGCACGGCGCCGACCCTTCGGCGCGGCTTTCACAAAGTACGGGGCCACCACCTCGACCGATTGCCCGCTGCCAAGATGCACCTTCACCGAACGGTAACCCTTGAGCCGCATCCCCATGCGCGCGCCCAAGTCCTTGAGGGCCCGGATGAACTCCGGTGCCATCAGCAGCGCATTCAATGCCGCCTTGAGCACCTCTGCCCCGAGGCGATTGACGGCTTCGCCCACCTTCGCCTCCAACGCGGCGAAGTCAAAGTCTTGAGCCAGTTCCCGTCGCCATTCCTCTTGCCGGGCTAGCAGATCGGCGACCTGATCCTGTACGATTCGTTCGAGCATCGTCCTCTCCTGCCTTCCGTGCAACCGGAAGTTTTATTTGCCTCAGGAGAGGATGACGCTCACTCCAGCATCAATGCAATACCACCTCTGGCAAGGGCCTCGCTCACCGGCGCATTTCCGAGTGAGCGTCTTCGCTGGACACTCCTGCCAGAGCAGGACGCTAACGCGTCGTTCTTGTTCAACTTCCTAAATGCCACTTTTTGGGAATGCACCCTGTCGAAAGTGCCATCCGGCGTGTGATTAACCTGCGGCTCAAGGCACCAGGCACCTTCGGAACGTGTCAAGCAATTTGAGACCACTGGGTTAAGAAATAAAACTACAAAGCAGTCTTCCTG
>JBATJF010000525.1:0-4480 GCA_049668345.1 Gammaproteobacteria bacterium | reverse complement strand
CACCTGCCAGGTAGTCACCGCGTACCGACCCGGCCGCGGCCTGCAGGGCCTCGACGCGTTGCGCGAGCTGTTGCAGACCGGCCTCCAGCGCCAGCAGGCGCTGCTCCGGGGAACTATCGGTGCCTGCGTTCGGCAATGACGCGGCGCCGGGTTTCGCCGGCCCGCCGGTGCTGCAGGCAACCAGCAGCAGCGCGATGCCCGTGAGCGCACCGATACGAATGTTCGGGATACTGCCTGCTGCCCGCATTACTCTTCTCCTCCGCCCTGCATACCTGATTTATCCTGTCCGAACCAGCGACTGAACCAGGAGCGCGCACCGGCCGCACCTGACACCCCGCCTGCCGGTGCGGTACCGGCATCGTCACCGGCGGCATCGACAGCAACCGGATTCGTCGCATCGCCAGGCAGGACTTGCGGCCGGTCGGCGTGACCGTCATACCAGGCGCGCGCCAGCCTTTGCGCCTCGACCAGCTGCAGCCCGGTAATCTGCCTCGCGAGCCTGTCGCGGTTCCTGATACCGTTCTCGTTGCCACTGGCACCGGCCAGGTTGAACCATTTGTGTGCGAGCACATAGTCCTGTGGCACACCGCGCCCGCTGACATACAGGTTGCCGAGATTGTTCTGTGCCCGCGGCTCGCCCTGCTCGGCCGCCGCACGGTACCAGCGTGCCGCCTCTAGATAGTCGCGCTCCACGCCGGTGCCCTCACGGTACATGAGGCCGAGGTTGTACTGGGCGCCGGCATGCCCCAGCCGGGCGGCTTCCTGCAGCCAGTGGAACGCCAGCGCCGGGTCCTGATCGACACCCTTGCCGGTGCGGTACAGCATGCCCAGGTGATACTGCGCATCGGCATCGTCCCGCTGTGCGGCACGTGTCAGCCAGCGGATGGCCATATCCGTGTCGACTGGCGCACCGCTACCGTTCAGAAACATCAGGCCCAGCTGGCGCTGGGCCGGCGCATACGCCTGGTCGGCCGCCTTGCGGTACAGGGCGTTGGCATGCCGCACATCACGCGACGCCACCTCACCCTGCGCATTGTGCTCCGCCAGCAGGTACTGCGCCGCGGCCAGCCCCTGGTCGGCCGCGGCGCGCAGCAGCCGGACGACCTCGGCATCGTCGCCGCCCCTTGCGCGCTTGTCGCGGTAGAGCAATGCCAGGTTGAACTGTGCAGCGGCGTGTCCCGCGGCGGCGCGGTACCACTGCGCCGCGCGCTCGTCATCGCGCGGCACATCGCGTCCTTGTGCATAGAGATAACCAAGACAGAAGCGGGCATCGGCGTTGCCCTGCGCAGCGGCACGCTGCAGCCAGTCGAGCGCAGCCTGTGGATCGGGGTGCTGGCCGAGACCGTCCAGCAACAGGATGGCGGTATTGTATTGCGCCGCGCCGTCACCGGCCTCGGCCTGCGACTGCCACGCCTGCAACGCCGTCACGTAGTCACCCTGCTGCCAGGCCTCTTCGGCCTGCCGCAAGTCGCAGCGTGCGGCACCGGCGAACAGCAACAGTGCGATACCCGTGATTGTCAGCGTGCGAGCCGGAAGCATCGCCGGGCCATCCCCCTCCCTGAGTGATGCCCGTATTCTACCCGTATCCCGTTGAAAGAGAAGCTGCCGCCACTGGTCGAATAAAAAGTGGCCGTAAAAGAAAGGACAAACGGACATCACGTCTGCGTGATGTTAGCTGAACCTCATTGATGGTTGTGCTACCAGGCCTTGCGGTACTCGAGCAGTACGGTACGGTCACCGCTGACGGTGTCCCTGAACACCATGCCGACGGTCTTGCTGTCGTTCAGGTTAACGCGCTGGTCGGTAGCCGCCACGGCAACGGCCGTGCCGAGCAGGCCCACGGCCTGGCCGTAGTCGCCGGCCTTTGTCAGCAAGCGCAGGGAGACAACCTGCAACTGCTGCTGCACCATATCCCGATTGTGGTCCACGGTACGCTGGTACTCATTCGGTAACATCCCCGGGCTGGTCTGCTGCCACAGGGGGCGTTCCGTCGGTGCCGCGGCATACAGGGTTTTATCCCTGTCATCCGCATGGACAGCCGCGGAACATGCCAGGGCACAAAGCATGCTTGTTATGTAATTGCGCATCACCCCACCCTCCTGTAGCTGAATGACGTGCCGCCACTGCGAGTCAATATCCTACCCCGGTATCCGGGAGTTGCATACCAGCTTATGCAACTTGACCGGCAATTCAATTGCACCAAAGTCGGATACCCCGAAATCGGCATTCATTAGTTAATAATAATTTTTTTATACACCAGGTAATGGACCGTCGAGGCCGCTCCAGAGCCCCCATTGCGGCGCATGAATGGGCGGCCAAACAGCAACTGGAGCCGCTATACGCGCAATGCAAACAGGAGGACCAGGAACTGGAACATCAGATGCGGGATGAAATGATGAACACCACGGGCATGGGACACAGGCTGAAAATGCAGCAGGAGATGGAACAAGGGTACGACTATCCAGGCACTGCGCCCCCATGCAGGGGCCGTATCGATCCCGGAGAGAATCAGGAACCCGCCGGAAACGACCCCGGAACCTGAACAGGATCAGGGCAGGCTTACCCGGAAGCGGGGAAACACTGCCCTGATATTCACAACTCACGTCCGTCGGTTATTCGCTGTCACTGACCGTCGACGGACATCACCTCCCAGGAACCATCGGGATTGCGGCAGGCAGTGCCGTAGGCCTGCTCGATCTCCCCACCGATCGTTACCTGGTGCTGGAACTCGCGGCAATAGCGCCCGGATGCTGTGGTGCCTTCGCGCGTGGCGACGACGTAACCACTCGCCCTGCCGTCCTGCCAGATGATGCGTTCGCCGAGCGGTGCCGTGGTCGCGGCAATCTGCGCCGCCTCGTGCTCGCGCTGCTGCGCCTCGTTCAGGTAATCCAGGACGCCCAGCGTGATCGCGGTGAAGGCCAGCCACTTGTAGGCATCGTTGTCACGATGATAATGCGCATAGCCCGGATACCAGTGGCCATAGGGCCGGACGATCACCACGTCCCGGTACCAGCGTATACGGTCGCGCGGCACCACGTGCGGCTTGCCGCGATGAATAACCACGGGCGGCCTGCGATAATCCCGGAATCGTTCCCGGTAGCGAAACTCGGGGGCATAGCGACGCTCCTGGACCCTGGGCCCATGTCCGGCATTCCTGTGCTTGCCCCAGTTAACGCGCTCGTCCCGATCGTGGCGGACATCACGGTCCCGGTGCCCATCGCGACCCCGACGGTCATCGCGATAATCCCGGCGGTCATCACGATCATAATACCGGTCCTTCGAGTCGGCGAAGGCCGCTCCGGGAACAGCCGTCACCAGTGTACTCGCCACCAGCCCGGTACAACACAGACGTTTCGCCCAACTTGAGCTTTTTGTCATGGTAATCAACCTCTTTGAATTAAGTCTATCAGTCACTGCCCGAAACAGGCCTGGTCCGGATGGTGCCTGTAACGTGGTTTATACCGCGACCATTCTCCGTTTGCACTGAGTATAGATCCCGCCCCGGTGGCCTGCCTGGTGTGTATTAACGACACGATCGTGATTCGGTTAACTGTTGTACACGGCACGGGCTCGGATTAACAGCCAGGGATATCCGTAATACCTGGTGTACGTCCAGGCCTGATCCTGTCAATTCTCACGAACCGTGCATTCATGTGCCCTGCTGCTGTACCTCAGTCATTGCAGGGTTATATCCGGCGTCACCTCACGAGACCAGTCCCCGCGTATTGCGGCCTGTTTCACACCACCATACGCCTGCCTGGTTGTTCGTGTAATGAAGTTACAGAAATGCAACAGGGATCTCACCCGGACAGTGACAGCTGTCGACGCGACAGAATACGTGGCTCGCTACTGTACAAAGCACACTGGCCCGGCTAGTAACGGACCATGTGCGGTGACAGTTCTCCATCAACAGCGGAACCTGTCGTGAGTGTGCATTTGCCAATCGTTCGGCACGTGAACATTGATCGTTTTGAGCAGTCGAGGGACATATTTGTCCTTGTCAGGAGTGACACAATGAAGACCAGACAATTTTTACATCCAGTATTTTCTCTTGTGCTTTCAGTGGGGTTTTGCACTGTCCAGGCACTCTACGCATCGACAGCAGCCGCAGCCACATTACTTTCCGAGAACTTCGACGATGGAGGCGGGATCAACTCCGTCTTCAATTTCACGAACAGCAGCGGGCAGGTGCCAACCATGATGGGCGGAGGACCTACCGGGAATTTCGCACGCCTGACCAACCTGAGCACCTCCAACATTAACTCACTCGCGTTCGATCTCGCCCCGGGGTCACTGGGCCCGGGATTCACTGTCTTCGTTGACTTCCGCATGACCAGCGACGCTGATGCAATAGCCGCGGGCAACCCCTTTCCTCAAGCTGCAGACGGTTTGGGAATCGGCCTGTTTGACACCAGTCTGTTCCCGGCTACTGGTCCCCTGAACCCCTTGTCTATCTGGGAAGATCCCACGAAAGACGCAC
>JBATJF010000524.1:0-10624 GCA_049668345.1 Gammaproteobacteria bacterium | reverse complement strand
CTTGTCATCGCATTGTCTGGAATTCTTGTGTTCTCTAACGCCCATGCCGAAGATGCCACGCTTGCTGCGCAAGCCACCGAACAGGCCACGGCTGGAATAACGGCCGCCGCGGATGAGGCTGCCGCCGCTGCCGAGGCCGCTGCCGCTGCTGAAGCGGCTCAAGCTTCCCCGCCTGAATCAGGCGCCGCTGTGGCAGCAGATGCGCCTGTTCCGATGCAGCACGGCGCAGGCGAGGTACCGATGATGCACGGACAACCGGATGAGGCCTACCTGAAGCAGCAGGCTGAAATCGAGGCCTGGCAACATGCGCGCAAGGCAGCCAGGGAAAAACAACGTGAGGAACGCCGGGAGCAGGCGATGCAGCAGCGCGAGGCAAGGAAGAGCCAGATGGATGCCCGGTTTGATGCCTACCTGAAAGAGGCGGAGGACCGGCATGCACGTGATGTCGAACGCTATGAAACCATGCGCAACAAGGCCGAGGATCAGCATAATTACCTGGTCGAGCATCACAAGGAGATGCTGGAAAAGGTATTACAGCAGCAGATTGATGCTGCGAATCGGCACGAGGAGTTGCGCAAGCAGGCCGACGAGCGCCGCAAAAAGCTGACGGCATTCCGCGCCACGATGAAGAACATGACAGCTGAAGAGCGCCGGGCTTATATGGACGAGCATCGTGCCGAGTTGTTCGGGCCGGAGCCGGAAAACCGTGCTCCCGCACGGCCACCTTATCCTGCACCGCCCGCGCTGCCGCCCATAGGCAATCCCTATCTGCCCCAGGGTTCTGTGGAGGGCCCGTACCGGCCGCAATAGTTCTGCTGTCAGGCTTTATTATCCCGGCTGGCCCAGAACGGCCAGCCGGGTGTAACAGCCGGCAGGTACAGCGTCCTTTGCACTGGCCCGGTGAACTGCAAGGGCTGCACGCGCCGTTAATGCCCGGCGTTATCTCCCTGCCATGCGGCCGTGAACTCAGCAGGGTTTGGAGCGCTTGGTGACCTCCTGCTCTGCTTCGCGCGTGGTGATGGTCGCCAGCAACGACAGTTCCTGGCTCAGCATCATAAGCAGGTCATCCAGGGCAATAATTCCAGCCAGATCCCCGTTGTTGCCGATAACGGGAACACGCCTGACACCACGGCAACGCATGCGCTGGGCGACGTCGAAAATATTTTCATCCTCGACTACCTTCAGCAGCGTGAAGGTCATGACATCACCCACAGTAACTCCTGTGGTTGGGACGTCCTTCGCGATCACCTCGATAACGATATCGCGATCGGTCAGGATGCCCGTCGGCCGGGTATGTCCGGAGACTTCCTCGACAACAATCAGGCAGCCGACATGATGTTCACGCATCAGGAGGGCAGCTTCCTGTATGGACATGTCTCGCGTTGCCGTGACCACGTCACGGTTACAGAGTTCTCCGGCTTTCATGCTGATATCCTCGCTGGTGCAGGGCAACGTGTGTGATCGTGAGTCGAAAAAGTATATTGTCTGTCCGTGCGTTATGATCTTGATCCATATCAACTGCCGTCCCGGTGTGTACGAACGCCACGTTATGTGTGGTCGGCGCTGGAATCGTAACTGTCGTGCGGATATTGCGATGCCCGGCGAAACAGGGTGTTTGATGGCATGTGCGCGGGCCGGTATGCGAGGGCGTGCCTCAGCCATTCGGTGTGCGATTCAGTGCTGCCTCCGCGTAGCTACGTGCGTCCATGGGTCGCCGAAGGCATACGGCGATTGGCCGGGCATGTGCCACGGCCGGTGCGCATATCGCTATTTACAGGCATTTCCATTATAAATATGGCCTTGCAGGCCGATATGCTGTTAATAACAGGGGATTAATCTGTCCGCGGCATGTACTGGCTTTCCTTCAAAAAGAAGCAGGAAAAACAAATCACTGGCTTGATACTGCCTGGTGGAGGAGCACGTAATGCCTACCAGGCGGGGGTGCTGAAGGCCATAGCCGACATGCTGCCCGAGGATGTCGAGAATCCGTTTCCGGTCATTTGCGGAACCTCATCCGGTGCGCTCAATGCCGTGCTGCTGGCGAGCAGCGCGACCCGGTTCAGGGAAGGCGTGGATCGCCTCTGGGGTATCTGGTCCAATTTCCATGTCGGCAAGGTTTTCAAGGTGGATGGGTGGACGGCCTTCGTCAGCGCGTGGCGCTGGGCGACAACCTTTCTGCTCGGGGGGCTGGTGAAGAACCAGCCGGATTCCGTTCTCGATAACAGCCCGCTGCGCGAATTGCTGGAACGGCATATCCGGTTTGCCCGGATTCAGCAGGCGATCGACAGCGGTGCCTTGCGCGCGATTTCCGTTACGGCATCGGGATACACCAGTGGCCTGTCGGTCAGCTTCTTCCAGGGACAGGCCGGGCTGTTGCCATGGAGGCGCACGCGCCGCAGCGGTCAGCCCACTGAGCTGACGCTCAACCACCTGATGGCTTCATCGGCGATCCCGGTACTGTTTCCTTCCGTCAAGCTGCGCAATGAGTTTTTCGGTGACGGCTCCATGCGCCAGACGGCGCCGCTGAGCCCGGCATTGCACCTGGGTGCCAATCGTCTCCTGATCATCGGGGTGAGGAACACCAAGCAGGACCTGCCGCCGGATGATGAGCGTGATGTCCGCTATCCCTCATTTGGCCAGATCTCGGGCTATATCTTCGACAGCCTGTTCATGGACAGTCTGGACGCGGATATCGAGCGCCTGCGCCGTATCAACCACACCATCACGGAGACGAAGGAAAAGCGTGTCGTTTACGGCGAGACCCAGTTGCGCCAGATCGATTACCTGGTTATCTCGCCGAGTCAGGATGTGCGCGACATTGTAGAGAAATACACCGCCAACTTTCCGCGCTCTGTGCGTATCCTGCTGAAAGGGATCGGTGCGTTGACGCGCGAGGGCCGGCCATTGATGAGTTATCTGATGTTCGATGCGCCGTTTTGCAAGGAGCTGCTCGACCTCGGCTACCGGGATGCCCTGGCGGCCAGGGAACAGATCCTGCACCTGATCGGCTACGATGAGCTGATCGATAACAAGGAAGCCGCAGTCTAGCTAACGCCTTGCCGCCGGAAGGTGACGCGATTATCGTTGAGTACTTCTAGCCCGCATTTCTCACCGGGCGGTTTTTCACAGGCATCATGAATTGAAACCATGAAAGTGATGCCCATTCTGCAACAAACAGTGTGTCATCGGGCAGTGCCTGTCCCGGTCCTGGCTGGTTCTCATGCACCCGTAGTTTCGATGTACAGGGAGAAGGCGAGACCGGGAACCGGTCGGGTCGTGGACCATGCCGCGAGCAAGCAGCATGGCCCGGGCCAGTCTCTCGACCCGGGCTATGCCCGTAAAAACGGTCTCACCATCTCCGGGATCCCGGTGAGAAATGCGGGCTAGCGGTGCATCCGGTCCTGGCGGCGCCAGCGGTCCACGATGTCATCCACATCCAGATCTTCGGGACCCGTGCACCAGTGCCGGAAGAAATCCACGCTGGAACTGTTGGGCGGCGGATCGGGCTTGAACAGCTGCACGCGAGTTGGTAATGGTACGGCCAGGCCCATGATCATCGCCTCGCCCTGACCGAGCGAGGACAGGATGTCGATCAGGTCGCGTTCTGCTTCGGGCACCAGGTCACGCACGTATTCCTGGTCATCGGGGTTGGTCAGGCGCAGGCACACGAAGGTGCTGCATTGGGCCAGCACGGTCTCCGACAGATCATGCGGGCGCTGTGTCACAACCGCCATGCCTACGCCGTATTTGCGGCCTTCCTTCGCGATACGCTGCATGGTGCGGAGCGTGCCGCGGTACTGGATATTGCCCTCACGCGGGATGTAGGAGTGTGCCTCCTCGCAGACCAGCAGTAACGGGAATTCCTTGTAGCGCGGATTCCAGTAATTGAACTCGAAGGCCAGGCGCCCGATCTGGGCCGTCACGACCGGCCGCACGTCAAACGGTACCGAGCTCATGTCGATGATAGTGAGCTGGGCCTTGGGATCGCCAAGACCAACGAAATCACGCAGCAGTCCGCTCAGCGTGTCCGAGGAAACGCGGTGTCTCGGGTTCAGCAGGAAGTCATAGCGCATGTCGTTCATGCGGCTTTGCAGGCGCATCAGGAACTGGTCGAACAGTCCGGCCAGCGGCCCCTTGTCCTTGCCAAAATTCGAGGTGGTCTTGTTGGCGGTTTCAAAGTAGCCATACAGTTCCTTGAGGGAGAAGTACACCGGCGAGTCGATCGAGATATGCCCGATCCCCAGGTCCTTGTTGGACTTGTTGCGCAGATCCTGCACGCAGTCGCGCAGAAAGGCGATCTGGGAGGAGGCGGAGTCATCCTGACGGTCGACCAGCAGGTCCACGAGTTCAGAGAATGTCATCAGCCAGTAGGGAATTTCGAGGTCACGGGCATCGATATAGCGCGTGGTCTTCTCGTCGAACGAGCACTGGCGCACGCCCTCATCGTCCTCCCAGCTGTACTCGCCGTGCAGGTCGAGCAGGATGATATGTGCCTTGGGCATGCGCTTGACCGCACGCTGCAACAGGCCGGCGACCGTCCAGGACTTGCCGGCACCGGACTGGCCGAGAATGGCCATGTGCCTGCCGAACAGCGCGGCCGGATCCAGGCAGACATCGATGGTGTCATCGGCGGAAGAGCGGCCGACGGCATAGCCCTGGGCGCGGAACTTGACGAAAATGGATTCCATTTCGTCACGGGTGATGTTGTGTACCTCGGCGCCTGTGACGGGATAGTTCTTGATACCGTTCTGGAAGACGCCGCTGGTGGTGATCTCGCCCAGCGGGATCAGATTGATGGCCCTGCCGGTTCCTGAATTCCCGGAGGCGGGGATTTCGCTGATCGAGGTGACCACGGCCAGCAGCTTTATATCGCCCTGGACGATCGAGACATAGGAGCCGGGTTGTCCGCTAAGGTCCTGTTCGCCCTTGATCGAGATGCGTGGCAGGCGCCCTTCGCTGGCGTCCAGCAGTCTTGCGCCAAGCGAGCCGGCCTCAACCTTGGTGAGATGGCCAATCAAAGTCTTCGTGTACGGTGTCATTGCCGGTTACCTTTCTGACGTGTCGGAAATGGGCAGCGTCCTGGTGTCCGCTTTGCCAATCAATGAATCCGCAAACCCCGGCCTGCGTTTTGCCGTGCCGGCATCGGAAGCTGCGGATAACTCTAGCATATAGCGGCACGGCCCCATCCGATATTGAATCAGCAGGCGTGCCCGTGAGAACCAGTCTGGAGTGGGGGCGACAGACCGGTTTGTTCAGCCCGCCGGGATTTTCGCTATGGCTGTCCAGGCACGGATAAGCGACCGGGGAAAGTAAGGCCAGGTTTCAGAAAAAAGCTTGCAGGACTGCTAGTTGGAGATGCTTGACAGATTCTTGTCCAGGAAATGGGTGCTCGGCGGCGAATATTCTGACAGTTTTTTAACGACAGGGCAGCCCAGCGCCGTCCACTGGCAGCAACTGCCGGCAATTGCGAACGCGTCAATTTCAGGGAGATATGGGTTTCTCGGGACCGGTCCGGAGCAGGTATCTGGTCTGTAGGGTTACCCGCCCGCCGGAAGCGGCGGACGGGTATACCGATCAGTCTAGTAGTTGCGTGCGATTTCAGGCTGCATCAGGTGACGGAACTGCTTGCGGTAGTAAACCACTGCACTGTTCCCTTCGGCCTTCACATCGAAGATCTTCCACTGATCGTTGGTTTTGTAAAAGCGAAACTCCAGCTTGGTCGGGATGCCGGTGGGTTGCATGATCCAGGCATTGACACGCACGTCGTTGCCATCCTGTCCGCGCGGTGTGAAATAACGGATCGGCTGGTCGGTATAAGTCACCAGCTTGGTTGCCAGCGTGTTCATGAACGACTTTTTCAGCTCATCCTGCATGTAGGCGCGCTGCTGGGGTGACATGCGGCTCCAGGCCGGACCTGCAGCCCAGCGTGTCATGTACTCGAAATCGAAGTAGGGTTCGATTTCAGTCGTCATGAATGCGATTGCCTGGTCGCGGTCGGCGGCTTGCCCGCTCTTAATGAAGTTAGTCAGCTTGTTGACGCCTGCCTTGACGATGGCGCCGGGATTGGTGGAGGTGCGCTTGTCGATGATGTGTCTGGGATAGCTGCTGGTATAACCGGGGGGGTAAGGTGCTGCGGAGATGACTGCCGATACGGAAAACAGGACGAGAAACAAAGCCAGTCGATATGCTTTCATTTAGACCTCTGCATGTGCGCCGGGTGATGGAAAGAAAACAGGCCTGGAAACCAGGCCTGTTTATACATCAGACACACTTGTGTTTCCACCGTCATGCACATTTCTGTGCATGACGGTGGCAGTGCGACTTACTTGGCTTCTGCGGCAGGTGCAGCCGGAGCCGGCGCTACCGGGGCGTAGCCGTACGGTGCATAACCACCACCGTAACCATAGCCCGGGTAACCGCCATAGCCATAGCCCGGGTAACCACCCCAGCCGTAGGGGCCGTAGCCGCCGTATCCATAGTGACGGCCATAGCCACGACCATAACCACGACCGCGACCACCGCCGCTCATGCTGAAATCCATATCACCCCAGCCATCGCCGTCGAAAGGACCCCAGTCAGAACCATAATTATCGCCACCCCACGGACCCCAACCACCCCATGCATGGGCGGATGTCATCGGCAACGCGGACAGACCGGCGATTGCAGCAGCGGCAAGAACTGTATTTACACTCTTCATTGGTACTACCTCCTGTTAAAACTAACTCTGTGTTGATTTAGGCAACGGTATTCTGACGCAAGCAGGTGCGCGAAATATTGACCTGAGTCAAGAAGAATGTAGGTTTATCGTTATATTATTATTCAACTACTAACTTATCGATTCAAATGTGCCAACTTTAACCACATTATTGCTATCAAGGCAGCAGTGCTGTCCGGCTAACGCGGAGAATCGTATATGCGTTTGATTTTGCTAGCTTTTATGCTGATAATCGTCAGCGTGGCCAGGGCCGCACCGGACGGTGCTGGCCTGTATGCGGCAAATTGCGCGGCCTGCCATGGCGACAAGGGTGGGGGTGGAGTCGGTGTGCCGCTGTCCTTGCCGTCCTTTCTCGACAGCGTGGATGACCAATTTCTTCACCAGACCATCCGTCATGGCAGGCCGGGGCGCGTGATGCCGGCGTTTGCGTCGCTCAGCGATGCGCAGGTCGATGCGATCGTCAGGTTCATGCGTGGCTGGTCCGGCAAGCCGGCACCGGTTTACGCGACAGCGAGTATCGCGGGCGATGCCAGTCACGGCAAGGAACTGTATGCGAGTTACTGTGCAGCCTGTCATGGTGCAGAGGGCGAGGGTGGCAGGGGTACGGGTGTCACGTTCTCGCGGCATCGCGACCTGCCGATCATTGCGCCGGCTTTGAATAACCGTGGCTTCCTGGCCGCAGCAACCGACGAGATGATCAGGCATACGTTGCAGTACGGGCGCGAAGGAACGCCCATGCGGTCATTCCTGGTGCAGGGCCTGTCGGAGCAGGATATCAATGACCTGGTGAGTTACGTGCGCACGTTCGACGGCAAGGACGCGAAGATGCACAAATCCAGTGCTGCCGAATCTCCGGTACTGTCTGCCGAGTCGCCCTACACGCTCGAGGAAACTGTTGATAATATCAAGCAGGCTATCACCAGCCAGAATTTCATCCTGATAAGGACCGATACTATCGAGCATGGTCTTGTGCCGGAGGGAGAAGAAAACACCAATCAGGTTGTCCTGCATTTCTGCAATTTCAAATTCCTGTTCGATGCGCTGGCGGTCGATCCACGTGTCGGCATGTTTCTGCCCTGTCTGGTCACCGTGACCGAAAAGGACGGCCAGGTGACTGTAAGCACCACTAATCCGCAATATCTGAGCTATCTGTTCAACAATGACGAACTGGACGACTATTGCAAGCGCATGCGCGACGTTTATGAGGCGATACTGGAAGAGGCAACGTTATGAGCAGGTACTGGCTGAAGCTGATACAGGCATGGGTGCTGGTATGCGTTGTATCGCAGGCGGGTGCCCAGGAAATTATCATGATTCGCTCGAAACAACCCTTCCCGGAAACCATGCTGGCGCTGCAGGAGTCAATCAAGGCGCATGGTTATACCGTTTCGCGCGTGCAGCGCATCGACATCGGTCTGACCGGAATGGGCTACGAGACGGATAAGTACCGCATTGTGTTCGCCGGCAAGGCCGACGAAATCAGGATGCTGACCGAAAAGGTGCCGCAGCTGATTCCCTATCTGCCGCCCAAGATCTCGATTTTTGCGGAAGGTGAGCAGACAGTGCTTGTCACGATTCATCCGGAAGTCTACAGCAGGATCGCCGGCGATGCGGTAGACCCGGTATTCTTCCGGCGCTGGGCAAGTGATCTGCAGTCAATTTTTCACGACGTCAGCGTTGCCGAGTAATCACCATGACTTGATAATTGTCATGCAGGGAAGAAAAACGCGGGTTCAAGACCTGCGGAATATGCGGGAGATGTTGCCGGCACATGGTGACGACACGATTACATCCCGCACAAGGTGTTTCGGCAGGATGTTGATTCAGGGTAACTAAAGCCAGTCAGGGAGTAATTTCCTGTCGGCCTTGTGCTGATCAAATATCGACACGACTTTGTCGTGGCCTGCCTTTGCGGCCAAGTCACGGGCCTGTTCGCGCTTGTTGTTGCGTATGCCCGGATTGGCGCCGGCGCCGAGCAGTGTCCTGACAACAGCGGTATGGCCACGCGCTGAAGCCAGCATGAGCGCGGTCTCGCCAAGCCTGTTGCGTCTATCCAGTTCTCCGCCGGCCTTGGCCAGGATGCCGACGATCTCATCAAAGCCGTTACCCGCGGCCAGTATCAGGGCGCTATTGCCGTCACGCGTGAGCGCATGAATATCGGCATCCTCGGCAAGCAGCAGCTTCACCAATTCCGCATTGCCGCGTGCCGCCGCGATTGCAAGTATGGAATTGCCGTTTTTGTCACTTGATGTTGTGCGGGCGCCCTTGTTGATCAGCTGGTGTGCATTATCAATCAGACCGCTGTCAACTGCATGCCACAATGCGGTACGACCCTGTTTGTCCTGATGGTTTATGCCGGTGTTTTTCTGCAGCAGGTATTCGAGGAGCTTGCGGTTTTCACTACCGGCTGCAAACATCAAAGATGTAGTGCCTTCAGCGTTCGCCAGGCTGGTATCGGCGCCTCGGAATAGCAGTATCCGCGTGATTTCATCCAGGTCGTTTTGCGCGGCGAGGCACAGGGCTGTGCATCCGTCCTTGCGTTGTGTATCGAGCGCGATACCACTATCCAGAAGTAGTTGCACAGTCCGACTGTCACCCGACAGCACACCTTGCATCAGCGTCGTCGTGCCATCATCAAGGCGGTTGCCGGTGCTGGCGCCCGCATCAAGCAGGAGCGAAACGATGTCGTGATCACCCTTGCGAGCAGCACGTGAGAGTGCCGTGTAACCTTCTTTGTCCGTAATGTTGATATTCTCGCCCCGTTTGACAAGCTCGCGCACGATATCCTGCTGGCCGCGCAAGGCAGCCTCGATCAGTGCGGGTAATTGCCCATCCTTATTGCCTGACTGCGCCTGTTTCTTCTGGAGCTCGAGCAGTGCAGAAGGTGTTGCCCTGGACTTGACCGCGTGTTTGTCGGGAGTCGCCCCGCGGTCAGCTAGCATGCCGAGTATGACTTTATGATTTTTGCGTGCGGCGATGTCTGCCGCGGTCAAGCCTTCGCTGTTTTTAATGTCCAGCCTGGCCTTTCCCTGCATCAGTAATCTTGCCATGTCGACATGATTCTTGCTGGTTGCTGTCATGAGTGACGTATTGCCACTGGAGTCGGTAGAGTTGATGTCGACGCCCCTGTCGAGCAAAATCTTGACAAGATCCGGGTGGTTGTTACGTGCGGCAATCTGCAAAACAGTTTCACCACTACTGCCTTTCTGATCCGGTTCTCTGCTGGTCGCGATCAGCATGCTGAATACATCCGGATTACCACGCTCCGCGGCATCCATGAGTACGGTATTGCCATAATCATCCTTGCTGTCGACATCGGCGCCTGCAGCAAGCGCGCGGCGAATGGCCGGGAGGTCTGCCTTGATGACCGAGCGTCGCAAAGAGTCTGTGTCGGCCTGAGTTGCATGATCGCTGGCTGTTTCGGCCGCCAGCTTCCGTTTTGCCATAGAATGATTATTCTCAGCCGCTGATTTGAACCAGCGCATGGCATTCTCGTGGCTGGTTTCTGTGCCCCAGCCATTGTCGTACATCATGCCGAGATTGTACTGTGCCTGTGCATGGCCCTGAGCCGCTGCCTTCTCTAACCAATCGAATGCAATCTCATGGTCTTTCGGCACGCCGGTGCCTGAGCGGTATAACGCGGCAAGCTGGTACTGCGCTTCAGGATTGCCCTGTTTGGCCAGCGGGATGAGCAGGGTCACTGCCTTGTCCATGTCCCTCATGCGTACCGCGGCGTAGTATTCGTCCAGAGCAGCGTCGCCCGCCGATGCGGAAAATTGCGTGCAAATGCAGGCAATCATCAGGCTGGTTTGGATGAATCGTATGAGCCATATCTGATCACGGGGCTGCAGATTGTCACTCGGTGCCATATTTCGTCTCAACCTCAATACCGGTCTTTTTCAGGAATGG
>JBATJF010000523.1:0-1815 GCA_049668345.1 Gammaproteobacteria bacterium | reverse complement strand
ATCCTTTCCATGGAAATATCGTGAAATGCCGTATCCAACCCTAAAAAACTGAAGGGCGCTACAAATAGCGCAGTAGAATTTCCAATCCCGGTGACCGTATCGTAGGATAAAGCTGATGAAATTGGTGTTTGTGCATCAAAAACGTTGCCGTTAGGATCAACTGCCGTGAATTGACCCGTAAAATGAAAATCTATTACATCTGCCTGGACAACGATAGGGGTCGTTATAATAAGTGCGCAGACATATACGGCACTCAATAAGCACGATTTCTTCATGAAAATTTCTCCGCTAATCCTTTATAAGTTATTTTTCGGTTTTATTTATCTGACTATTTGAAATAGTCTAACTTCAACCGCCGTATATCATCAAATTCTAAACTTCCGCTTTGGGTCGTACTTTCATGTTTAGCCGTTGGTTATATAAGCCGCAGCTAAAGGTCCGGCTGGAGTGGCGGGTTCAATCGGTGAGCGCAACACTTTATCTTTTCACCAAAAGATGGAGTGTGAGCAATGGTTTACCGGACACGGATCAAGTACACAGCAGCACAGAAGGCAGAGATATGGGATCGCTGGCAACGGGGCGAGCCATTAACCGCCATTGGCCGATTGTTTGATCGGCCTTCCTCATCCATATTCAATATGCTGGCACCGACCGGTGGTATTCGACCGCCACCCCGGCGGCGATCCCGCCTGGCACTGACATTGGCTGAACGTGAAGAGATCTCACGCGGTATTGCCGGTGATTTATCATTGCGGGCGATTGCTACGCGGCTGGGTCGCGCGCCCTCGACGGTCAGTCGGGAAGTGAACCGCAATGGTGGTCTGCAGCATTACCGGGCCAGCTGGGCCGATCAGTCGACCTGGGATAGAGCGCACCGTCCCAAGCCCTGCAAACTGGTGAGTGAGCCTGTACTCAGCCGACTGGTGGCGAGCAAGCTGCGGTTACACTGGTCGCCCGAACAAATCGCAGGTTGGCTGAAGCGAGCCTACCCGGAGCACGAGAACCGCCAGGTGTCACACGAGACCATCTACAAGAGCCTGTTCATCCAGGCCCGGGGTGCTTTAAAAAAGGAGCTGCAGCAGCACCTGAGAAGCCAACGTGCGATACGGCGTTCGAGGCATGCCAGCCAGAAAGGGGATGGACGGGGTCAGATCAAGAATATGGCGTCCATCCGGGAGCGTCCGGCGGCTGTTGAAGACCGTGCGGTACCGGGTCACTGGGAAGGTGACCTGATATTTGGCACGAACAGCAGCCAGATCGCCACGCTGGTTGAGCGCCACACGCGCTATGTGATGCTGGCGAAGGTGTCGAATAAGAATACCGAAACAGTGATCAATGCCTTGATCAAACAGGCCCGTAAGCTACCAAGTGAACTCTACAAATCACTGACCTGGGATCGCGGCAAGGAGATGCACGATCACAAACGCTTCACCCTGGCGACAGACATCAAGATCTACTTCTGCGACCCGCAGAGCCCGTGGCAACGCGGCTCCAACGAGAACACCAATGGCCTGCTGAGACAGTATTTTCCCAAAGGTACCGATTTGTCAGTACACTCTCAGGCGAAGTTAAATGCCGTGGCACGCCAGTTAAATGAGCGGCCACGCAAGACACTGAATTACGAAACACCAGCAGAACGTTTTAATGCGTGTGTTGCGTCGATCGGTTGAACTGGCAGTTGAAACTCGTCATTTAGCCGTCTTGAATACACAAGATGCACAATCTTGCGGTAGTGTCACTGGTTCGGGATCTGGCGCCGTCCGGTCGAATGGATGCCGGCGCATCCAGCTTATTTGCTACAGCCGCAGGCAGGTC
>JBATJF010000522.1:0-3645 GCA_049668345.1 Gammaproteobacteria bacterium | reverse complement strand
GCCCCAACCCGCGCTCACGCCCCGCCCCGCGCCGGTACTGCCCGCCGCGCGGCTGCCGCAACGGCTCAGCGTCACCGCGCACGGCAACCTGATCGATTGTCCGTACCGTTTCTTCGCCGCCAGCGGGCTCGGACTCAGACCGCGCGAAGAAGTCAAACTCGCCTTCGAAAAGGCCGACTACGGCAACCTCGTGCACCAGGTGCTGCACCGCTTTCACCAGGGCGGCACGGGTTTCCCGGCACCGTTCACGCGCTTCGACCCGCAGCACCGGGACGAGGCCATGGCACAGCTGGAGGACGTCTCGCGGCGCGTGTTCGAACGGGAACTGGAAGACAACTATGAACACCGTGCCTGGCTGCGACGCTGGCTGGCACTGGTCCCGCACTATATCGACTGGCAAATCGAGCACCAGCAGGACTGGCGTTTCGGCGCCGGGGAACTGGGCGGCGAACGGCTGCTCGCCTCGGGCCAGATACTGGAAGGCCGGCTCGACCGGCTCGACAGCGGTGCCGCGGGTGACGCCATCCTCGACTACAAGACCGGCGGCATGCCGGACCAGGACGACGTCGACAGCGGCGAGGCCGTGCAACTGCCGTCCTACGCCCTGCTGGCGGAGCGGCTGCCGGCGCGGGTCGAGTACGTGCATCTCGATAACAAGGTAGCCACCGGACCGGCGCTGGACGGCGAGGCGCTGGCGCAGCTGACGCGCGACGTGCAGGCGCGCCTGGTTGCGCTGCTCGAGGCCATCGCGGCGGGTACGGCCCTGCCCGCCTGGGGAGACAGCAAGACCTGCAAACACTGCGACATGGACGGCCTGTGCCGGCGGCAGGCCTGGCCGGATTCCGCGCCATGACCGCCGCAGACACCCGCGACCCGCTGCTGGCGACCGATCCTGCGCGCAACGCCAGCGTGCACGCCTCGGCCGGCACCGGCAAGACCTGGCTGCTGGTCACGCGCATCCTGCGCCTGTTGCTCACGGGCGTGCGGCCCGACAGTATTCTCGCCGTCACCTTCACGCGCAAGGCGGCGGGTGAAATGGAACAGCGCATCATGGAACGCCTGCGGGAACTGATGTGCGCCTCGCTCGAACGGCTCGACATCCTGCTCGCGCAATGCGGCATCACGCCGGATGACGACGTCCGCGCGCGCGCCCGGCAATTGTACGAGCAGGTCCTGTTCAATCCCTGGCGACTGCGCGCCACCACCTTCCACGCCTTCTGCCAGGAACTGCTGCAGCGCTTTCCGCTGGAGGCCGGCGTCATGCCCGGCTTCGAAATCCTCGAGGCCACCGGGCTGTCGGAACAGGCCGCGCGCGATGCGCTGCTGGCGGAGACAGCTGCGCAACCCGACGGCGCTCTGGCGCAGGCACTCGGCACGCTGGTGGAAGGCTGCAACGGCCTGCACAACGCGGTCGCGGCCCTGCGCGCGTTCCTGTCGCGGCGCAGCGACTGGTGGGCCTGGGTGCAGGACGAACCCGATGCGCATGGCTTTGCCTGTCGCCGGCTCGGTGATTTTCTTGCCATCGAGCCGGAACGTGATCCGCTGCAGGGCTTCCCCTCCACCGCGCTGCGCGGGCAACTGACAGAATTCGCCGCCCTGCTGGGACGCAACACGACCACAGACAAGGGCCTCGCCGCCGGACTGTCCGACGCACTCGCCGGCACGGCCGGGGCAGCGGCGCTGCTCGATGCCGTCAGCCCGGTGTTTCTTACCGCGAAAGGTGAACCGCGCGCACGCAAGGCCAGCAAGGCGCAACAAACGCGACTCGGCGTGGCCGGCGAGGCGCGTTACCTGGCGCTGCACGCCGAACTGAGCGAGACGCTGCTGACGCTGCACGACACGCTGGCACGCCACCGGACCTGGCGCACCACCACGGCGTGGTACACCGCCGGCCTGCGCCTGCTGGAGCACTTCATGCGCATCAAGCGCGAACAGCGCGTGCTCGATTTCTCCGACCTCGAGTGGCAGGCCTGCGAACTGCTCAACCGCAGCGCACATGCCAGCTGGGTACAGTACAAGCTGGACGCACGCATCGATCACCTGCTGGTGGATGAATTCCAGGACACCAATCCCACCCAGTGGCGCCTGCTGTTGCCGCTACTGGAGGAACTGGCCGCCGGCGGCGCCGACCGCGCGCGCTCGGTGTTCCTGGTCGGCGACCGCAAACAGTCCATCTACAGCTTCCGGCGCGCCAACCCGGCCCTGCTGGGCCAGGCCTCGGACTGGCTGCAGCAGCGACTCGACGCACAGCGTTTCCCGCTGGATGCCTCGCGGCGCTCGGCGCAGGCGGTCATGGACTGTGTCAACGCCGTGTTCACTCAGCCGTCGCTCAACGCACTGCTCAGCGACTTCACGCCCCACACCACCCACCTGGCCGACGACTTCGGTCACGTGGAACTGCTGCCGCTGGTCACGGCGGCCGATCAGCCTGACACCGCCACGACTGCACGCAGCGGCCTGCGCAACCCGTTGCAGGAACCGCGCAGGGTCGCCGAGGATGTGCGCTACGCCACCGAGGGCCGCCTGATCGCAACATGCATCGGGCAGCTTGTCGCGGCGCACACGCCCGTGACCCGGGACGGAGCGGCGCGCGCGCTGGGCTATGGCGACGTCATGATCCTGCTGCGCCAGCGCACCCATGCCGGCGCCTACGAGGATGCGCTGCGCGCGGCCGGCATCCCCTACCTCAGCGCCAGCAAGGGCCTGCTGCTGGAGAACCTGGAAGTGCGCGACCTGGTCGCGCTGCTGAACACCCTGATCGCGCCCTACGACAACCTGGCGCTGGCGCAGGTACTGCGCGCACCGCTGTTCGGGCTGGACAGCGAGGAGCTGGTGCCACTGGCCAGCGGCGATGCGGTTTACTGGTACGAACGTCTCGCGCAGCTTGCCGACACCGGGCAGACACCCTACGACGCCATCCACGCGCAACTGGAAAGCTGGCGCGCACTCGCCGGCCAGGTGCCGGTGCATGACCTGCTGGACCGCATCTTTCACGAAGGCGAAATCGTGCAGCGCTACGAGGCCGCCTTCCCGGCCGCACTGCTGCCGCGCGTGCGCGCCAGCCTGACGCGCTTCATCGAACTGGCGCTGGAGATCGACCACGGCCGCTACCCGAGCCTGCCGCGCTTCCTCGAACAGCTCAACCGGCTGCGCGGCTCCGACCAGGACCAGCCCGATGAAAGCACACCGGACGACGCCGGCGGGGACCGCGTACGACTGCTCACCATCCACGGCGCCAAGGGCCTGGAGGCACCGGTAGTCTTCCTCGCCGACACTGCCGCGACGCCGCGCAGCCGGGACGCCTATACAGTACTGCTTCGGCAGGCAAGCGACAGCGCCAGGCCCGACCTGTTCACGCTGGCCGGCCGGCGCGCGGACGCGGATGCGGCCACGCGCACCCTGCTGGCACAGCAGGAGGTGGAGCAACGTGCCGAGGACGCCAACCTGCTGTACGTGGCGCTGACGCGCGCACGCCAGTACCTGTTCATCTCCGGCAGCCAGCCGGACCGTGGCCATGCCGGCAGCTGGTATGCACAGATCGACAGCGCGCTCGCCGACTGGCCGCTGACAACGGATGGCCACCGCTATCGCAGCACCGGCACGCCCGCCGTGCTCTCACCACGGACCGTCGAGCCGGCCCCGGCC
>JBATJF010000521.1:0-2949 GCA_049668345.1 Gammaproteobacteria bacterium | reverse complement strand
TTGTAGCGATCAACGAAATCCTTCTTGCCCTGTAATACCAGTGAGGGGAATTTGCCGGCCTGGTAGGCGTCGATAACACGCATCTGGAAGGCAGGCGCCTGGCGGTGAATCGGGTTATTCGAGACGAATGCCCCGAATGTTTCGGCTGCATCGGTGTATCGTTCCTTGTCCAGATACAGCTTGCCCAGATGGTCATAAACGACATCTTCGTAGTGACGCGTGCCATGCTCTGCATAGTATGCCGCAACCGAGCTTGCACCCTCTTCATAGGAGAAGCTCAGGCTCATTACACGCAGGGTGTCCTCCACCATTTCCCTTTCCGCGCGTTCGAGCCCGGCCAGCCTGTCATTGTCGTCCAGGTTGTTTGCGAGCTTGCGATCAAGCAGGTCGGTAAAGGCATGGAGTCCTTCGGTAAAAAGCCCCTGCTTGAAATAACACCAACCCAGCTTGTAGAGTGACTGCTGAAAGAACGGATTGTCATCATCACTGCCAACCACTGCCTGATAGGCAAGCTCGGATCCGCGGTAATCCTTCTTTATAAACAGTATTTCACCCATCCGGAATTGCGACTCGAGTCGATGATTGCTATCCGGGTATTGCCTTACAAGCTGATTCAACTTAACCAGCGATTTATCCGGCTCTCCGCCCATTTCATAGGCGCGTGCCAGCTGATAGAGTACGGAATCATTGTCCTGGCGATCCGGGTAGTTTTCCAGTACCTGCTGGTAGAGAAGAATCGAGTCTTGTACCTGTTGCGGGTATTGAGCCACAAGTTCAGGTTCTGTCGTTTCTGCTTCCGGAAGCACGTCAGACTCGAGGTTGATATCCGCCAGCCGGCGCATGGCCTGTGGGCGGGCCTCCGACCGGTCACTGGTTTCCAGGAAGCGTCGATACGCGTTCATCGCCTGCTGCTCGGTCGATTCAATCGGCACATCATCCAGCCTGACCGGGCGACTGCCAAGATCACCGATTGTTGGCGCGTCGTCACCACGAAATATCGAGCAACCAGTGCTAACGTATGCAACAATCAGCAGTATCGGCAGGCAGCGTTTCATTGCACGACTCCCTTGCCGGGTTTCAGTGCATTATCGAAGGTCTGTGCCAGCGAGAATCGTGCCTGCACGATATAGGTATCAATACGCTTTTTTTGCTGTTCAAGTTCTGCCACGGCCAGTTGCTCGATAAGCTTGCCTTGAGCGAGATGCAGCGACCCGGTTCGCTTCAGCAATGCATGAATAAGGCGGTTGTTTGTGTCAATTCGTTGCTTGAATGAGCTGAAGCCGGCGGGTGTGGTGATGCGGGCAGTGTTAAGTGATTCCAGGCCATCTCCAGACTGCTCCAGCAGGCCGGAGACCTCGCCGAGCTGGCGTTTTGCTTGCCAGAGACGCGGTTTGTACACACTACTAAGCTGCCAGTAGAGTGCGCCTTCGACCCGCGCCAGACGCGCGCGTAGTGCGTCGGTATCAGTATTTACAGGAAGTGTATCCAGCTTCCTCCTGATATCCTGTAATTTAGACCATTGAGCTGCTTCCTCGTTGTTGGCCAGACCGACCGGATCTCCTGCATCCTCGATCTCTGACAGGCGGCGCCTGAGCTGGCGATGCTGTTGTTCCAGGCGGTCACGGTCATCGGAACGAAGGGCACGCTCGGCTGCAGAGCGGTTGTTTGCGAATCGATTCTGGCGTGCGGTCAGCATGTCGTCGTATGCGTCAATATTATCGGCCCAGGTCTCCAGATTATTCTGCAGCACCAGCAGGTCGCGATAGTTCTTGACCGCTTCCTGAAACTCATGTGCCGCCATCAGCGTGACCTGATAGCGAAGTGCCGGTGACTGGGTATCCAGCGTCAGTTCCTGAAGCCATCCGGAACCGCTCCGTAAATCCTGCCCCTGCAATATTTCGAGCAATTCACCATTACTGATGGCGGAAATCGAATCATCGAGTTTGTCCTTCTCATCGAACAGGGAACCGATCGCCTCGTTATAATGCTGCACGGCACGACCATGCAGGTTCATCCGTGTCATGGCATACGGCATTGCCAGCAAGGCTTCCTGGACAGCAGGATCAGTAACATCACGCTTGCCGAGTTCCGTCCAGGGTACCAGTGCATGATCGTATTCGTCTGCTTCAGCATTGGCCCAGCCCGCACCAAGCAGTGCCTTGTTGGAAAGTGGCCCTTCCAGGCGAACACGGTCAAGTGAATCGCGCGACTGTTTTGTAGCCCCTTCCTGCAGATAGCTGTAGCCTAGCGCAAGATTGGCTTTGTCCCGCATCAGTCGGATTTCCTCGTTGCGACCGGACATTTCACCCAATGTGTCGAGTTCTTTTGCACCATTGTCCAGATCACCACTGCGAATGTAGGCAACGCCAAGGTTATAGGCGAGATAGGGTGACCATGCCCTGGCGTCTTTCGATTCCTGCAGCACCTTGATGGCCGCATCATTCTGGCCTAGTTGTAATAGCAAAAGGCTATGCAACTGGGCGGCTTCTACGCGCGTGGCCCGTGTCATGTTGCCACTGACGCGCGATAGGGCCTGCAGGGCATTGACCGGGTCGCCGCGCTGGAATGATATCTTTGCAAGATAAAACCAGGCACGATTGCGCGTTTGTTCATCGCTATGCGCATCCGTCAGCATACTCTCGAAAATACGGCTTGCCTCATCACGCAATCCGTAAGAGAGATCCAGTCCACCCAGCAGCAAGTCGGCTTCGTCACCATGATTGGGTAGGCGATCCTGTTGCTGGGCAATTTGCAGACGTACGATACTGTTGAACCAGTCATCCTGGAAATAATAAAAGAGTGTTTCTCCGTACTGAAGGTCTTGTGCAGTAGAAGGAAGCTTGCGCTCAGCAGCGGATGCTGTCACCGTTTGAAGTGCCAGAACTACTGACAGGATGCAGCTGCAGGCAATACGCAGCATGGTTTATTCCCATTCCTTGATGCTGAAGT
>JBATJF010000520.1:0-8185 GCA_049668345.1 Gammaproteobacteria bacterium | reverse complement strand
ATTATAGTCTCTAATGGCCTTTACGCTGCGTTACCTTCAATAATCCCATACCGTTTGTAATGTCAGGAACTCGCCGGCATTCAGCCATTCCAATATTCAGCTCGTAGGGCCACATTGGGTCGTTAGTTGCCGTTAAGCGATTGTTTATATTAGCAGTCGTGGGCTCAACTGGTCGGCGCAACACTTGCCTGTAGTTTATCTGCCGGTGTTTCAAATCCCAAGGTTTTCCGGGGGCGTTGATTCAACCGTCGAGCGATTTTGTTGAGGTCTGATTGTGAATGCACAGACAGATCCGACCCTTTCGGGAAGTATTGTCGTAGCAACCGGTTGGTATTTTCATTCGTTCCACGCTGCCATGGGCTCCGTGGATCGCAAAAATAGACCTTGGCATTCGTCGTCATGGTAAATGTTTTATGGTCAGCCAGCTCGACACCACGATCCCACGTCAGTGACATTCGCAGTTGGTCCGGGAGTTTGCGTACCTGTTTGCTTAGCGCCGTCACCACCGAACGGGTGTCTTTGCCGTTAACCTTGACGAGCATCGTAAACCGCGAATGTCGTTCTACCAGGGTCGCAATATACGAATTGGAGAATCCCACAATGAGATCACCTTCCCAGTGACCGGGAACAGCGCGATCCTCGACTTCCGGTGGTCGTTCCGTGATCGAGACGCCATCGACGATCTGTCCGCGACACTGCCCCCGAGTGCTGCTCTGGCGCGACTGGCGAAAGCTGCGCTGTGTGCGCAAATGCTTCTGAAGCTCTTTTTTCAGGACGTCTCGCGCCTGAATGAAAATACTTTTATAAATCGTCTCATGCGACACATGCAGCGTCTCATCGTCAGGATACGCGCGCTTTAGCCAGCCGGATACCTGTTCCGGAGACCACTCCAGTGCCAGCTTGTTCGCGACCAGGCGTCTCAGCTTACCATTCTGAGCCAGTCGGCATAATTTGGGTCGGCAGGTTCGTTCCCATGCCTTCTCGTCGGCCTGGGTGGCACGATAGCGATGCAGGCCACCGTTACGGGCAATCTCACGGCTGATCGTTGATGGCGCACGCTGGAGCGCCTGGGCAATCTGACGCAGCGAATGCCCGGCCGACAGTCCACGGGAAATCTCCTCGCGCTCAGCCAGCGTCAATGCCATCGGGGAGCGTGTTCGAACCGGTGGCGGGAAACCACCATGGCGCCTCAATACATAAGTAACCGATGTCCTGGGCTTGCCAAGCGCCAAGCCAATACGGGTGATCGGTTCACCCTCACGCCAACGACGCCAGAGTTCTGCCTCCTGGTCATCGGGTGGGTTATGCCTGCCGTGTCGTGCCATACCCAATCCCTCCAAGTCGTTGATCAGACTATAGGGTGTTGCACTGACCGGCTGAATCCACCCTGACTGAAGTACTGGTTTGGAGCGGACCCCGGACTTACAACCTGACACTGTCTGCCAGATAAAGCTTGAACTCCTGCATATGATCACCGGGTGTGCTGTACGCGCAGTTGCCGATGCGTGAAACGCACCTGCATCCTGGTATGACTCTTCCCCAATCGACCGGGTAGATTACCGTTGTGGGCCGAATTCATTCGGCCAACAGCCTGTTGCATCACCACGGTTATCCACGGTCGTCATCCCTTGTTACGGATATCACCGCCGCACGTCTGCCCGGATGAAACACCGCTGGTCGAATGGATTCGACCCTACGGGATAATTGAGAAACACCGCTGGTCGAATGAATTCGACCCTACAGGGTTGATTGAACAGGTCTGAATTCGTTCGTCCAACACCCTTGCCATCAGAAGGAATGCCTCTCGTCTGAATTGATTCATCTACCCACTCAATCAGGGGAAGACCCCCTTGTTTTATTTCCGTGTGCTTCCGTGGATTCCGTGGCCCTTGTTAAAAAGCTCCCGATCGCTCCTACTCCTGCTGCGCCTGCTGCTGTTGCGCGGCCAGGCCGGCGCGCGCGGTCGACACGAACTGTGCATAGGGCATGGCGCCGTCCAGGCGGTGGTGTTCGCTGAAAAACACCGTCGGTGTCGCACGCACCGCGTACTTGCCGGCCGCCGCCAGGTTGTGCTGCAGCGTTTCCGCGTACTGCGGATCGGACCAGGCCCTTTCCACGATGTCCGCCGGCACACCGCACCCGGCAGCCAGCTGCCGCAGCAGCGCCGGATCACCGATGTTCAGGCCGTCCACGAAATACGCCTCGAACAGGCGCCGGTGCAGCACGTAGAAGATATCGGCACCGGCCTCCTTGGCGGCCTCGGCCAGCAGCAGGGCCTGGTGCGAATTGGCGTTGATCGTCTGTTCACGCAGTGTCACACCCTCCTCTGCCGCCAGGCGTGCCAGGTTGTCCATCATGAGGCGCCAGCGAGCATCTTCATAGCCGAGGTCTTCGATCGGCATGCCCCCGGCCGGCGTCTCGGGATGAATCTCGAGCAACATCCAGTTGATCTTCAGATCGAAATGTTCGCGCAGGCGGTCCAGGCGCAGGTCGCCGATGTAACAGAACGGACAGATGTAATCGGAGAATACGGTGGCGAGCAGGACGGGTTTTTCGCTAGTGGACATGGCGACCTCTCGAAGTGCCCCTCTCGCGGACGGGGTGAGAGGGGCACATAAAAGCTGCGGCATGGGGGTCACAGCCGCCGGCCCCGGTAAAACCAACCGGCCGCCGGTCTACGGGCTGGTCATCGCCTGCAGCAACTGGTTCAACCGGTTGACGAAGGCCACCGGGTCCTCGAGCTGGCCGCCCTCGCTGAGCATGGCCTGGTCGAGCAGGATGTTCGACCAGTCGGCAAAGCGCGTGTCGTCCGCCTCGTCCTGCAGGCGGCTCACCAGCGGATGGATCGGGTTGACCTCCAGCACCGGCTTGCTGACGGGCACCTCGTGACCGGCCTGGCGCAGCATGTGCTGCATGTGCACGGGCATGTCCTGCTCGCCCATCACCAGGCAGGACGGCGATTCGGTCAGGCGTTGGCTCACCCGCACCTCAGCGACGCGCTCGCCCAGTGTCTCCTGCATGCGCCTGACCAGGCCGGCGTACTCTTCCCCGGTCTTTTTCGCCGCGGCTTTTTCCGCCTCGTCGGCCAGCTTGTCGAGGTCCAGCTCGCCCTTGGCCACCGAGGCCAGCGGCTTGCCGTCGTACTCGTGCAGGTGCGACACCAGCCACTCGTCGACGCGGTCGGAGAGCAGCAGCACCTCGATGCCCTTGCGCCGGAATATCTGCAGGTGCGGGCTGTTTTTCGCCGCGGCGAAGGTCTCGGCGGTGATGTAGTAGATCTTGTCCTGACCATCCTTCATGCGCTTGATGTAGTCGTCCAGCGCGACCGTCTGCTCCGCGCTGTCGGCCGCGGTACTGGCGAAGCGCAGCAGTTTCGCGATGCGTTCGCGGTTGGCAAAGTCCTCGCCAGGGCCTTCCTTAAGCACGCGGCCGAACTGCTGCCAGAACTGCGCATACAGCTCCGGCTTGTCGCCCGCCATGCCCTCGAGCATGCCCAGCACCTTCTTGACCGAGCCCGCGCGGATGGTGTCGATCAGCCGGTTGTGCTGCAGGATTTCACGCGATACGTTCAGCGGCAGATCGTCGGAGTCCACCAGGCCGCGCACGAAGCGCAGGTAATAGGGCATCAGCTGTTCGGCGTCGTCCATGATGAACACGCGCCGCACGTACAGCTTGATGCCGTGCCGGCTGTCGCGGTCGTACAGGTCGAACGGCGCGCGCGTAGGTACGTAGAACAGCGATGTGTAGGACTGCGTGCCCTCGACGTGGCTGTGCACCCACTGCATCGGATCTTCGAAATCGTGCGCGACGTGCTTGTAGAATTCGGTGTATTCCTCGTCGCTGATTTCGTTGCGCGGCCGGGTCCACAGCGCGGAGGCCTTGTTGACGGCCTCGAATTCGCCCGTGTCCTGCTCCTTGTCCGCGGGCTGCTTGCGCATCTCGATCGGCAGCGGGATATGGTCGGAGTACTTGCTGACGATGCTGCGCAGCCGGAAGCCGTCGAGGAACTCGTCCTCGCCCTCGCGCAGGTGCAGCACGATTTCGGTGCCACGACTCGCCTTCTCGACTGTCTCCAGAGTGTATTTGCCGTCTCCGGCCGAAACCCAGCGCACGCCCTGGGCGGCCGGCAGGCCGGCCTTGCGCGTGGTCAGGGTCACCTTGTCGGCGACGATGAATGCGGAGTAGAAACCCACGCCGAACTGGCCGATCAGCTGCGTGTCCTTCGCCTGGTCGCCGGTCAGCGATTCGAAGAACTGCCGGGTGCCGGACCTGGCGATGGTGCCGATATTGTCGACCACTTCGTCGCGCGTCATGCCGATGCCACTGTCAGACACTGTGACGGTACGCGCCGTCTTGTCGAAATCGATACGGATACCGAGCTGCGTGTCACCTTCGTATAGCGCATCGTTGGCGAGCGCCTCGAAGCGCAGCTTGTCGCAGGCATCGGAACCGTTGGAGACCAGTTCACGCAGGAAGATTTCCTTGTTCGAATACAGCGAATGGATCATCAGGTGCAGCAGCTGCTTCACCTCGGTCTGGAATTCGAGGGTTTCTCTCTGTGCATCAACCGTCATGCGTCATACTCCTGAAAAGGCTGTGGATAGACGCCAGATGGGGGCAGATCAGCGCTATTTCAAGCCCTGGAGGTCGACACCCTCGTGCCCCAGCAGCCAGCGCTTGCGGCGCAGCGGCGGCCCCGACATGTGGCCGCCATAACCACCCGGGCCGCTGCTGCTGACCACGCGATGACAGGGCACCACCACGGGCACCGGGTTGTGCCGGCAGGCATTGCCCACGGCACGCGCACCGCTGCCGAGCTGCCGCGCGAGCTCGCCGTAGGTGCGCGTCTGGCCCGGAGGAATCTCGCACAGGGCCTGCCACACGCGCTGCTGGAAGTCCGTGCCGTCCAGCTGCACGGGCAGGCCGACCGGCCGGCTGCCGTCGGCGAAATACCGTTCCAGCGCGCGTACCACGCGGCGCGCGCCGGCGCTGCTGCCATCCACCGGCTGGCGGGAGGCCGGCAGGTAGTCGATGCAGGTCACGGCGTTGTGTTCCAGGCAGATGCCCAGCGGACCGAGCGGCGAGGCGAATATCAGCGCATAGTCCGGGGCCGGATGCTGTTTTTTCGATGCAATCATTGCAATACCCCCTTCCCGGTATGACCGGATAACTTCACTTAACAGGCTTCAATAGCCTCTTCACAAGGAAGGCTGGAATTATGGTCCATATGGGTCGATTTTGGCTGGATTCCCTGGTCGCTACGGGCATGGCCCAGGCCAGTCTCTCGATCCGGGCTATGCCCGTAAAAACGGTCTCACCTTCTCCCTGTAGTCGTGCGCGAGGCTTTTTGCTTCGCGACTTGGCGTCATGGCGCGAGAAAATCTGAAAAAATCCGGATGCAGTGCATCTCCCCGCAAACGCAAACGGGCACCCCGTTGCCGGGGTGCCCGTCAGTATAGACCGCGAACCGGTTGCGGGGAGGCCTAGAGCTTTTCCTTGATGCGGGCAGACTTGCCGGACAGCTCGCGCAGGTAGTAAAGCTTGGCGCGACGCACGTCGCCCTTGCGCTTGACCTTGATGGAGCCGATCGCGGCGCTGTGGGTCTGGAACACGCGTTCCACGCCCTCGCCGTGAGAGATCTTGCGCACCGTGAAGGCCGAGTTCATGCCGCGATTGCGCTTGGCGATGCACACACCCTCGAACGCCTGCAAACGCTCGCGATCGCCTTCCTTTACCTTCACCTCGACCACGACGGTGTCACCGGGACTGAAGTCCGGAATGTCCTTGCGCATCTGTTCCTGTTCAAGCTGTTCGATAATGTTGCTCATGACTCGATCCTCGGTTTCAAAATACGGCGATTGATCACTCAATTGCCCGTTTCATGCTCGTTGATAAATTCATCCAGCAGCCGCTGCTGCTGCTCATCCAGGCGCATCCGCGCCAGCAGGTCCGGGCGTCGCAGCCAGGTGCGGCCCAGCGCCTGCTTGTGGCGCCAGCGCCGGATCGCGGCGTGGTCACCGCTCAGCAGCACCTCCGGCACGTCCCTGCCCTCTATCCGCTCCGGCCGCGTGTAGTGCGGATAATCCAGCAGGCCGTCCATGAAGGAGTCGGCAAGCGCCGAATCCGCTGCACCCAGCGCGCCGGGCAGCAACCGCGTCACCGCATCCATCACCAGCAGCGCCGGCAGTTCGCCGCCGCTCAGCACGAAATCGCCGACCGACAGCTCTTCATCGACTTCCAGATCGACGAGCCGCTCGTCGATCCCCTCGTAGCGTCCCGCCACCAGGACCAGGTGTTGCTGCGTCGCCAGTTCGCGCGCGCACTGCTGGTCGAAGCGCGCACCCTGCGGCGACAGGCAGATTACCCGGGCCGCCCCCGGTCCCGCCGCCCGCGCCGCGCGGATCGCGTCACGCAGGGGCTGCACCTGCATCACCATGCCGGGACCACCGCCGTACGGCCGGTCATCGACATTGCGGTGCCGGTCCGTGGTGAAATCACGCGGATTCCACGTCACCAGCTCCAGCACGCCCTGCGCGATGGCGCGGCCCTGAACACCGTAGCCGCTGCGCTCCCGGATCATCTCCGGGAACAGGGTCACCACATCGATGCGCATCGTGCGCCGCTCAGTAGTCGGGGTCCCAGTCGACCCGTATCACGCGCTGCTCGAGATCGACCGCCTCGACTACCTCGCCGAGCACGAACGGCACCAGCACTTCACGCTCACCCCTGACCACCAGTACGTCGTTGGCGCCGGTCTCGATCAGGTGATCGACCGTGCCGAGCACCCGGCCTTGCTTCGTCATGACCTGCAGCCCGATCAGGTCATTCCAGTAATATTCGTTTTCGCCGGCCGCCGGCAGCTGGCTGCGCCAGACACCGATTTCCGTGCCGGTCAGCGCCATGGCGGCATCACGGTCCGTACAGTCGGCCAGCAGCGCCACCATGCCCTTGCCATGCGGTCGCGCATCCAGCACCTCGGCCTCGCGCCAGTCGCCGTCGTGGCCGAAATACCACGGCGTGTAATCCAGCAGGCCGTCGGACAGCTCGGTGAACGCGGTTATGCGCACCCACCCCTTGACGCCGAAGGGTCCTGCAACGCGACCCATGACCAGCATCTCGTCCTGCTCATCACTGTCCGTACCTGCATCCCCGGGCATACCGGCAACCCGAGCCCCCGCGTTACTGGGCCTGCTGTACCTTCAGCAAATGCGCCACACGATCGGATATCACGGCACCCTGGCTTGCCCAGTGATCCGCGCGCCCGGTATCGATGCGCAGACGCACCTCGCCGCCGGTTGCCACCGGGTTGAAAAATCCGATTCGCTCGATATAGCGTCCGTCCCGGCGATTACGGCTATCCGTCACCACGATGTGGTAGAACGGACGCTTCTTGGCGCCGCCACGAGACATTCTGATTGTCACCATAAAAAACTGTCCTCTGCCTGAAAATCCGCCCATGCACCCGCGTCTCAAAAATGCGGCTGCTGAAAGCCGGGCAATTCTACGCGAATTCCGGGAAATGTGAAGGGTTGCAGACAATTAACTGTGACGGCTGTACGTCGCCCGCGATGGATCCACGTCACGTGACACGCCCTGTCCGGGACACGCCGCCATCGTCTGGACGATCGTCCAGATTGTCGAAATTGGTTACAGTCACATCACGACGCCACCCGCTGCAGTGCGCAGCCGATTAGTTCTTGTTTTCTCGATACTTATCCCGCGACAGCGGCATGCACCCTGGTGGCCGGCCTGTCGGCATTTTTTACGCCAGTCGCGCCGGCGCCGGCGCCGCAATTCCCGATAGCAATCCAAGCCATTCTGCCAAATAGGGTTTTCGAGGCTGGCACGTCATTTGCTTTATTAACCAATGCGAGCACAGAAGAATAGAACAAGGGGGGGAGGTAGTTCCAACGACACAAGAACAGGAGCTCTCTGCACAACAATACCAAGAAACGTCTTGCGCAGTGGTATCTGTACCAGCAATACAAGAACAACAAATTCGATACCCGTACCGCGCAGTGTTTGACGGTGGCCCAGGCCACCGTTTTATTTTGTGCGCCTCCCGGGCTAGAACGGCAGGCCCATCGGCCCCTTGCCTTTCATGCCGCGCAGCATCTTGCCCATCCCGCCTTTCGACATCTTCTTCATCATTTTCTGCATCTGCAGGTGCTGTTTCAGCAGGCGG
>JBATJF010000519.1:0-3026 GCA_049668345.1 Gammaproteobacteria bacterium | reverse complement strand
CAACGCCATCATCGAGGCAGTCGCTGCACAGAATTTCATAAAGCCGCGCCGGGATATACCCCGTGCCCGCAATGCCTCGCCTATGGTTTGGTCCTTCGACATGGTGTGCTCCTGTAAGGTGCGGGTGCCAGCCCGTTCAATCGAGTGCTGCGTTCAGTTCCGCCAGGCCGGCGCGGATGTCCGCCTGTTGCGCGCTCACCAGGCGTGGCACCAGGCAAATCTCGATAAATTTGCCAATGACATCACCGTCGTTATTGTTATGCGTCACCAGCCAGACGCCGGGAAAGCGCGTTTCCACGAGTTCGCTGGGCCCCAGTGCGGACAGCTGCACCTGTACCTCGCCGCGGCCCAGACGCTCCTCTATTCGTTTCTCCTCGCCGGGCCCGAGGGGAATGCTGCGCAGGTCGATCACCGTTTCCCGGCCGTCATCGAGCAGTGCCTGCAGGGCGTGCCGGATCTCGTGCAGCAGGGGAATTACATTACCTGTCAAAACGTTACCGGGTTCCGCGCTACAGCCAGTTGTGATGGGCGTCTGCATCGTTCAGGTCTTCAACCGGCAGGTAACGACGCGGGCTGCGGGATTTCGGTAATGGCGACCGGGCCGACGACGTTCCATTGATGCAGCAGGGTCAGGACCCGGCGGGCAGCCTGTGGCAGGGCGCGCTTCACCGGATTGCTCAGGGCGTGTCCCCAGTCCACGAATTCGGGCTGAATGGCCACCAGGGCACGGTGCGCCGGGATAAAGCCGGTCAAGTGCGCGATAGACAGCAGGTCACCCAGGCTGACTTCATGCACGCTACGCTTGGTCCGGCCGGCAAAACGATCCATTTCGTCACCGGTGAAAACCTGCACGGTACCCGGCGGCGCCATTAATTCGGCGGCGTCGACCACGATGAGATGCTCGGCGGTTTCGATGTAGGGGGCGAGGGTGAAACTCAGGGTACCACCGTCAAGGAATTGCGCGCCGGAGAGTTCCGGGTGATGACGGCGAAGATAATCAAGCATATGCACGCCGACACCCTCGTCAGAAAGCAAGGTGTTTCCAATCCCGAGAATCAGTGTCTTACTGGCTGACAATGTGATGACTCCTCCGATTGGGACGAGTATTACAGCAACCATAACACGGCTTTATTGACGAGTATCAATTCCTGCCCTGATTTTTCGTGTTTAATTGGCCATTACTTTTTCCTGTTTAATTGACTATTACTTACATGTAGCCTTGAAGCTGTTTGGCCAAACCGGGGAGTAACACCATGTGCCTGGGTATCCCGATGCAGATACAGTCGATTGACGGTTATACCGCGCGCTGCGAGGCCAAGGGCGTCGCGCGCGATGTCAGCCTGTTCATGCTGCAGTACGAGGACGTTTCGATCGATGACTTCGTCCTGGTGCACGTCGGCTATGCTATTCAGAAAATCACACCGCAGGAAGCACGCAGCACGTGGGAAATCTATGATCTGATGCTGGAGGCGCCCGATGCATGAACTTGCGATTTGCCAGGCACTGATCGACCAGGTCGAGTCGATTGCCAACGAACACCACGCCCGCGAGGTAATTGAAATATTTATCGAGATCGGGCCACTGGCCGGCGTGGAACCCCCCTTGCTGGAACAGGCCTTCGAAATCGCCAGCGCCGGCACCGTTGCCTCCGGCGCCAAACTGGTGATCCGCAGCATGCCGGTACGCGTCAGCTGCCGGCAATGCGGAGCGATCACCGATGCCCTGCCCTCGCGGCTGGTCTGCGGCGTTTGCGGCGACTGGCGCACCCAGCTGGTCAGCGGCGACGAAATGCTGCTGGCCTCGCTCGAATTCACCCGGGACGATGACCCGGAGACCTGCTCGCGCGGCATCGCGCAGGGTATCGAGGCATAGCGCCAGCCGCTTCGGCATGCCCGCAGCCGCGTGTTATCTTTCTGTTTTTTTACGGAGTTAATTTATGTGCAATACCTGCGGCTGTAACGTGACCCATGGCAATGCCCACCTGCTCGCACCGGGTGGCAAATTCGAAAAAACCGCCAGCGGACACGAATCTGTATCGGTATTGCGCAACCTGCTCAGCGCCAACGACCACATGGCGGCACACAACCGCCAGCACTTCGAGCGCCACGGTGTACTCGCCGTCAACCTGATGTCGTCACCCGGCGCCGGCAAGACCGCACTGCTGGAGGCGACCATCGATGCCCTGGGTGATGGATTCTCCATCGCCGTCATCGAAGGCGACCTCGAGACCGAAAATGATGCCGAGCGTATCCGCCGCCACGGCGTGCAGGCGATCCAGATCACCACCGGCAGCGCCTGCCACCTGGATGCCCACATGGTGCATGATGCCCTGCACCAGATCGATCTCGCCCACACCGATATCGTGTTCATCGAAAATGTCGGCAACCTGGTGTGCCCGGCGAGCTTCGACCTTGGCCAGCAGCATAACGTGACGCTGCTGTCGGTACCGGAAGGCGACGACAAGCCGGCCAAGTATCCGGTCATGTTCCGCGCCGCCGACCTGGTACTGCTGAGCAAGAGCGACCTGTTGCCGGTACTGGACGATTTCAGCCCGGACAACGCACGCCGGCACCTGCAGGAACTTGCCAGCAGCGCACCGGTCATCGAGATTTCGGCCAAAAGCGGTGCCGGCATGGACAGCTGGCTGGACTGGCTGCTGGCGGAAACCGCGGCCCTCGAGCAGCGCAGCGGTGCGCTTGACCCGCAGCTGACCGGAACCGCTGCCAGCGCGCCATGACCACTGCCGGCGCCTGGCTCGACCGCATCCGCGCGCTGCCCCTGCCGAAACGGGTACGCATCATGAACGTGTGCGGCGGTCATGAGCGCTCCATCACCATGGCGGGCCTGCGCCACGCGCTGCCGCGCAATATCGAACTGATTCCCGGCCCGGGATGCCCGGTATGCATCTGCCCCGAAGAGGACATCTACGAGGCCATCCAGCTGGCGTTGAACGAGGACATCATCCTGCTGGCCTATGGTGACATGCTGCGGGTACCGGTCAACGTCCCGCGCGCCCGGGCGCGCAC
>JBATJF010000518.1:0-1663 GCA_049668345.1 Gammaproteobacteria bacterium | reverse complement strand
ACCGTTTCCGGCGTCGCCGCGAGCCGCTTCGGAACTGCCGCGCCGCTCCGCCTTGACCGGCTGTTTGCGCACTTCGTACTTGAGGTTCGGCAGCAGACCGGCTTTCAGCAATCGCTGGTTATATTCGTCGTACAGCAGCGTCGTCCTGCTCAATACGAACTTGTCGAACAGCATGTAGACGATCAGCCTGGTTTCGTGATCGAGTACCAGCTCCTGCGCGGCCTCGTGAAAGGAACCGGCAAGACAATGCGGTCCTGATGGTATCTGGTCTTCCTCCAGCTTGCGCCCGTTGTTGAGGACTGCCAGGCGCTGGCGAATGGCATACAGTACATGCGTGGATCCCGAGGCAGCGCTGGATGCCATGTTTTGCAGCGCGACCTCGATGTCGGAATCTTCCTTGCTGACCAACTTGAGCGGCTCGCTTCGCTGCGCGGCCCCCAGCTTGGCGGCGTATTTCAGGTGACCAAATTCCTTGAAGCCCTTGCCCAGGTGTCTGTAGAAGACTTCTTCAACATGTGCACGATTCTTGTTGATTATGGTCATGGCTTCCATGAAGCGAATCTGCGACGCGTTGGACTGGGCCTTGTCGACGAACTCCTGGAACGCGGTATCGCTGTTCTCAAACATTCTTTTCATCAGGGCATGAACGTGTGTCAATACCAGGCGATGGCAGTCATCGAGGATGGTAGAGGCCCACGCATGTGTGCTGGGGGTGGCTTGCATGTCGGTACCCATTGCTGATTACCTGTTCAGGGATCGCTCGTTGATGGATGAAGGACAAGGCCCTTGCATATCGTGTTCTTGATCGGCTGTGCGGGGGATTCCTTAATGAGCGGAATCTACGTATCTGCCTGATTCCACTGGGTAGCTTTGGGCCGGGAAACCGGCATCTGTGGGCAGCTGTAAGTCGGGGGCAAGCAACCTGGCCACGGCATCTCCGAGCGGCAACAGTGGCGGGGCACTTTTTATCAGACTGAAAATCCTACAAAATATGATAGTTTAGGGAATGATGGCGTGGCGCGGACGCCAGTAGGTGCAATGATTTCATCCGGGTGCGCTTGCCGGGGCGCAACGTGTAAGGCAGCCTGCTGCCTCGGGTTGCATTGGCGCGGCCAGGAGGCCGGGATCGGGGAGGGTGCCCGACGGATTCCCGGATTCAGGATTGCCTGCCAGAGTCCGGGTCCCGGTGACGTGCGATGCAGCGGCCTGTGTATACACGATCCCGATCAGGTGATCGGGAGTCCACGAACAAGGCCTGTCGCCGGCGAGACAACAGCAAAATAACGGCTGGCAGGGCAGCCGCACTGTTGATGACTGCTGTCGCGATCCGGGTCCGTCCATGCGGGGGCTTTTCGGCGTCAAGCATTTCCAGACTGACCTGGCTGGCCGGATCCGTTGCGGGTCTCCCCTGAAGTACGCAAGCCCGGACCGGATGCGAGGGAAGACGAATAAAATGCAGGGTCTGCCGCGGGCGGTTAATAAACAAAGGCCCGCATCATGCGGGCCTTTGTTGTCCGTGAGATGCCGTGTGCTCAGGTAATCGGTGTGAGCAGGATCTCGACACGCCGGTTGAGGGCGCGTCCCTGGGCCGTGTCATTGGAGGCAATCGGGCTGGTCTCGCCCGCGCCGACGGTGGAGATGCGCTGCGGCAATACCTTGCGTG
>JBATJF010000517.1:0-2469 GCA_049668345.1 Gammaproteobacteria bacterium | reverse complement strand
TCTGTCGCCATGGCCACACCCGGCGGCGCCAGGAGCGGCAGGCCGAGCGCCAGCAGCAGGACCAGGCGGCGGCAGGCGCGGCGCATGCAGGCACGGAGGTCGTCCAGGGGACGGTCGGTCGAATGGCAGTGCATGAAGTGTTTCCTCACATCGGGTTGAAGTCGCAGGGCATGAAACCGGTGTCGTGCAGGCCGGCAGATGCATGGCGGGTTCAGGCGCTTATACCCCGCGCGCACCGGTAAAGTCCACTCCGGCACCTGCAGCGGCCGGAGATGACGTCGTACGGCGTTCCGGGTACTCTACTGCCGACGATGGCCAAGGTGAAAACAATCTATACCTGCAGCGTCTGCGGCAGCCAGTATCCGCAATGGGCGGGCCAGTGCGGCGAGTGCGGCAACTGGAACACCCTGCTGGAGGGTGTCATGGCACCACCCGCGGCTGCGCCGTCGCGTTATGCCGGCTACAGCGGCGGCAGCGGCGGCGTGGTGACGCCGCTGGCGTCCGTCACGCCCGATGCCCATCTGCGCAGTTCGGTCGGTCTCGCGGAACTCGATCGCGTGCTCGGCGGCGGCCTGGTGGCCGGTTCGGTGGTGCTGCTGGGCGGTGACCCGGGCATCGGCAAGTCGACCCTGTTGCTGCAGGTGCTGGCGGCGCTGTCGGATGACCTGGCATCGCTGTACGTCACCGGCGAGGAATCCCTGCAGCAGATTTCCCTGCGCGCCGGGCGACTGGGCATCGACGGCCGCAGCATCCGCCTCTACTCGGAAACTTCGGTGGAGCGCATCATCGCCACTGCTGCGCGCGAGCGACCGCAGGTGATGGTGCTGGATTCCATTCAGACCCTGTATACCGAGGCCCTGCAGTCCGCGCCCGGCTCGGTCGCACAGGTGCGGGAGAGTGCCGCCCAGCTGGTGCGCTTCGCCAAGCAGAGCGGCATCGCCATGTTCCTGGTCGGGCACGTCACCAAGGAAGGCACGCTGGCCGGTCCGCGCGTGCTCGAGCACATGGTCGACACCGTGCTGTACTTCGAGGGTGACCCCGGGGATCGTTACCGCATCCTGCGCGCCATCAAGAACCGCTTCGGCGCCGTCAACGAACTGGGCGTGTTCGCCATGACGGAGAAGGGACTGAAAGAGGTGAGCAATCCCTCGGCCATCTTCCTGTCGCGCCACGAACAGCCCGTGCCGGGCAGCGTGGTGATGGTGACCTGGGAGGGCACGCGGCCGCTGCTGGTCGAGGTGCAGGCGCTGGTCGACCAGAGCCAGCTGGGCAATCCACGGCGGGTGACGCTGGGCCTGGAGCAGAACCGGCTGTCCATGCTGCTGGCGGTGCTGCACCGCCACGGCGGCCTGGCGCTGGGCGACCAGGACGTGTTCGTCAACGTGGTCGGCGGCGTGCGCGTGACGGAAACCGCTGCAGACCTGGCCGTGCTGCTGGCCGTGATGTCCAGTTTTCGCAACCGGCCGTTGCCGGATCAGCTGATCGTGTTTGGCGAAGTGGGCCTGTCCGGCGAGCTGCGTCCGGTGCCGAATGGCCAGGAACGCCTGCACGAGGCGGCCAAGCACGGTTTCACGCGCGCCATCATTCCGGGGGCGAACCGGCCGCGCAAGCCACCCGGCGACATCGAGGTGACTGCGGTGGGCAGACTGTCGCAGGTGCTGGATGCGATGGTCGAACTTGGTTGACGGCACGCCGTCTGTCACGTGCCCGCCGTCAGGGTCGTTTGCTTCACGTTCTTCTGCTGCACGCCGGCGGGATACGCACCGTTCTGATACGCGCTGCAGACTAACAGTGTATTAACATTTTGTAATTTATAATCCGGCGAGTAGTATCGCGCTGTCAGTCAGGTAACCCGGGCGAGTGGCGGTTACCGCTGAGGGGCTAAACAACAGTAAATTGATCGAGTGAGGAGACAGCTACTAATGGATGCGATAGCCGAACAGATGCCGATTGATAACGTGAAAAGTGTTGTTGAAGTGGTTGTGTATGTAAAGGATGAACTGGGGGAGCAACAGCGTGATCGTGTGGTCTCTAGACTGAAACAGTCGAATGTCATCAGCGCAGCGGAATTCTGCCCGTTGCGTCACCATCTGCTGCTGGTGAAATACGACCGCGATCTGTTTTCCTCGCAGCAGGTGCTGAAAAGCTTTACTTCGCTGAACCTGGAAGCCAGGTTGGTGGGGCCGATCTGATCGGACCGTGAACGGTATCCCGGACTTGCCCGCCGCCGCGACTCCGAGACGGACAGGCGCCGGGCGAACCGGCCGAATGTCGTGGCGTGGGCTGGTCAGGGACAGCCCACGGTGATGGCATGCAATCATTTTCCTCGCTGGCAGCGGGCTGGCCGGCGGGGCTGACAGAGGTATCCAGGGTTGATATGAATGATATTTCAGGTAAATCGCTTGCAGAGATGTCGGCGGATGATTTGAAGGCGTGGTTTGATCGCCGCTTCGAGGAAAAGATGCGGGA
>JBATJF010000516.1:0-2531 GCA_049668345.1 Gammaproteobacteria bacterium | reverse complement strand
GCACGGCCCTGGCCGACCTCGTCGACTGGCACACCCGACTGGCGCGGCTGCCCGACGGCCAGGGTGAGATCAGCCGCTGCAGCCGGGCTTGTGCAGGCATCGGTCAGCCCGCCTGGAGCGTGACGGTGTGGTGGAACGCGGCGCGTGACCCCGTCGCGCGTGGCTTTCATTGCCCGCCCCGCTCCGCGGCCGACCTGCGCTGTGTGCGCCTGGTACTGCGCTGATGCGGGTCCACACGCCATGCCGTGGCTTCAGCCTGGTCGAATTACTGGTTGCACTGGCCATCACACTGGTCGTGCTGGCCGGCATCGGTCGGGTGTTCATCGCGACCGGGCACAGTTATCGTCTGCAGGACAGCCTTGCGCGCCTGCAGGAAAACGCCCGCTACGTGCTCGAGACGCTGGCTACCGACCTGCGTCGCACCGGTTACCGGGGCGGCATTACCGACCTGAACCGCATCGAGGACCACACCCCGGCCGGCCTTGCCCGGGGCCGTCGCGTGGCGCGCGATGACGGCAGCTGCAGCGGCCCGGACTGGGCATTGATGCTGGACTACCGCGTATTCGGCAAGGACGATACACGACGCAACTATCCTTGCCTGGCAGCGGACAAAACGCCCCGTGGCGACATCCTGGTGGTGCGTTACATGGCACCCTGGCAGGTGGGCGGCACAACGACGCCGGTCTTTCAGCCACGGCAGTATTACCTGCGCAGTTCGGTATTCGCCGGCCGTCTGTTTCGCGGCGCCGACCAGGGGAGCCACGCCGTCAGCGGCACGCCGGTGCGCGTCGCCGAGCTGGTCGCGCGCGCCTATTACATCCACACCACCCCCGGCGCCGGCTGTGCGCAGCCAGGCTCCGTTCCCGCCCTGTACCGCACCGCGCTCGCCAACGGCCGGCTGGTCACCGGCGAGATCGCCCGTGGCGTGGAACAGTTGCAGGTGCAGTACGGTATCGATACCAACACCGACGGGTCGGTCGATCACTATATCGATGCCCCGCCTGCCGGTGATACGCTCGCCTGGCGGGCAGTCGTCGCGGTGCGGTTCTGGATCCTGCTGCGCAGCGAATGCGCGGAAACGGACCACACCGACACCGGCAGCTACCGTCTGGGCAATATCAGCCTGACACCGGGTGATGGCTACCGTCGCCAGCTGTACTCGCACACGGTCTACCTGCGCAACCCGGGTCTGCCGCCATGACACCCGACGGCACCCGTGACATGCGCTCCGCTGCCCGGCAGTCCGGCACGGCCCTGCCCGCTGCACTGGTCTTCCTGCTGGTGTCGACGCTGCTCGGTACCTTCGGCATGCACCAGTCACGGCTGGATAACCGCATGGCCGGCAATGCACAGTTCCAGGTGCTGGCCCTGCACAATGCGGAGTACGTACTGGCCGCGGCCGAGGCGGATATCGAGGCGCAGCTCGGTAATCCATTCCACCCTGACCGCCCCGGTGATCACTATTACCCGCAGGATACGGTCGACTTCGATCCCGGCACCCCGGGCCTGCAACAACCCGCCAACCGGGCATGGACCTTCGGCAGTGCGCAGGTGTCGCTGCCCGATATCGACGGTGACGGCAGTGACACTGACGGCGACGGCATCGCCGACGACGGGACCGGCCAGTACGTCATCCAGGATGCCGGCATGGAACTGACCCTGAGCGGGCAGGTATCGCAGTCCGCCGCCCCGGCTGTCTTGACCGGCAGCAGGATACAGGCCTTCGTGGTGACGGCGCGCAGCCGGACGTCGGGTGGAGCACAACGTACCGTGCAGAGCGTTTATCTCCGCCCACCGTTGCCGGGCACACCGGGCGGCGCGACGATCGCGGTGCCACGTGCAACAGGACCGGGGGCTGCCCTGCCGAATCCCGTTTACGGCCGGCGCAGCTGGATCGACCTGCGCGAGTGATCAGGCAGCGTCCTCTGTCACCTGCGTGCCGGCGCGCTTTCAGCCTGCCTGAACTGCTGGCGGTGATCGCCATCCTCGGCATTCTCGTCACCATCGGCTACCCTGCCTACACCGAGCAACTCAGGCAGTCGCGGCGCGCGGAAGGCATGGGCGCGCTGCTGGAACTGGCGGCGCGCCTGGAAGGCTTCTACGCCGACCATGGCACTTACCTGGGCGCGACACTGGGCCACGGGGCCGGCGCTGTCTTTCCGGCCAGCACCGTCAACGGTTATTACACCCTGGGTATCGATGCGCAGTCGGCAACCGGATATACCGTCAGTGCCACACCGACGCGACGCAGCGGGCAGCACCGCGATCGGTGTGGCAGTTTCATGCTGACCTCGCTGGGCGTGCGCTCGGTGAGCAATGCCGCCTATTACAGTCGCTGCTGGCGCTAGTTTTTTATCAAGCAAATATGAAATGACCACGTAATGACACGGGAAAACACCCGCGGGGGAAACACCGATCAAGTTCACGAGATTCCTTCGCGCACCGCATCCGCTCCTACCGGTGCTGGCGCCTGGTGTGCCTGAAGGATATTGGATTTTATTTTTCCGTGTTCTTCCGTGGATTCCGTGGCC
>JBATJF010000515.1:0-1655 GCA_049668345.1 Gammaproteobacteria bacterium | reverse complement strand
CGCATCTCATGGCCGTTCCCGCACATGGCCCAGACCAGCCTCTCGATCGCTGCGCGATCTCACCTTCTCCATGTGCTCCACGGCACTTGTACATGGCCCAGGCCAGTTTCTCGACCGGTTCCCGGTCTCACCTTCTCCTGAACATCGCGCGATAAATAATGGCCACGGAATCCACGGAAGAACACGGAAAAATAAACCAATCTCCTTCAGGCACACAACACGCTGGGACCCGCAGGAGCGAACCGCGTCCGCGATCTGTTAGCCCTGAAAAGATCGCGCTTGCGAAGCGCTCCTACAACAATAAGATACCCCGGCAGGAGCGGACGCTGTCTGCGATCTTTTCACATCCCGCAAAGATCGCGCATGCCTCGGCAACTGCTCCTGCGTTGCTCTACCTCCTCCAAAAAACGCCCTGAATTTATTTTTCCGTGTATTTCCGTGTGCTTCCGTGGCCATTGTCCTTTTCACGTTTCACGTTTCACGTCTCACGTATCAATTGCAGGGAGGATGCTGCGCCCCATTCCCGGTGCGTAAAACGCACCCTACGGCTGTAATGAATAACATGTAATTTTTCCGTGTTCTTCCGTGGATTCCGTGGCCATTTTATGTAGGGTGCACTCCGTGCACCATTCCCGGTGCGTAAAACGCACCCTACATCTCACCCGGCATTGATTTAATTTTTCCGTGTTCTTCCGTGGATTCCGTGGCCATTTTATGTTGGCGCCCTCCCCGTGCACCGATGCCGGTGCGTAAAACAAACCCTGCATCAAACCCGGCATTAATTTATTTTTTCCGTGTACTTCCGTGTGCTTCCGTGGCCATTATTCTTTTCACGTATCACGTCTCACGCTTCACGTCTCACGTCGGGCGCCCGTCAACAGCACCCACTCGTCACGCCGGTGCGGCGGATCGAACTCGATCCACGCCGCGTACGACGACATGACAGCCTCTGCCTGGTCTTCAAGGATACCGGTCAGCAGGATGGTACCGCCGGGCCTGAGGTACCCGGCCAGCTCCGCGGCCAGCTCCTGCAGGGGATTGGCGAGGATATTGGCCAGCACCAGATCGACCGGCGTCGTGTCGAGGTCTTGCGGCAAGCACACATCGAAATCCGCGCCAATCCCGTTGACCAGCGCGTTCGCACGGGTCGCCTCGAGCGCACTGGGATCGATGTCCGTGGCCAGCACGCGCCCGGCACCGAGCTTGCGCGCGGCGATGGCCAGGATACCCGACCCGCAGCCGTAGTCGATCACCTGCAGGCCGACCGGGGGGTGCCGGTCCAGCCACTCCAGGCACATCGCCGTGGTGGCATGGGTGCCGGTGCCAAAGGCAAAGCCGGGGTCCAGCGTGATCGTTACGGCCCCGGGATCCGGGCAGGATTCACCGGACGGACACACCCACAGGTGTTCGCCGAAACGCGTCGGCCGGAAGGTCTCGCGCCAGGTGGTGGACCAGTCGCGGTCTTCCAGCACGGAGACCGTCAGCGCCGGCAAGGGCTCCGCCAGCGCAGCCCGCAGCGCGGCCTCGATGGCCTGTGCGTCGGCTTCCGCGGGAAACAGCGCCACCACACGCGGGTTGCGCCACACCGGCCGCGTACCCGGCAGCGGCTCGATGAGCAACTCGTCGGCCGCGTCCTGCAGCGTCACGGACTGCGC
>JBATJF010000514.1:0-4666 GCA_049668345.1 Gammaproteobacteria bacterium | reverse complement strand
GACGCACCTGCAGGAGCGGATCTCATCCGCGATCTTTTCGTGTCCGGCAAACGTCGCGCGATGTATATGGACGTACAAGTGCCGCGAGAGGGCATGGATGCCCGTAGCGGTCTTGCGAAGCGCTCCTGCACTCGAATAGACGCACCTGCGGGGGCGGCTCTCATCCGCGAACGATTCGTGTATCGCTGTGCGAGGCGGCTTATTCCTTCACCGGTTTCTTCGCCAGCTTGCGCTGCAGTGTCCTGCGGTGCATGTTCAGTGCGCGGGCCGCGGCCGAGATGTTGCCGTTGTGTTCGGTCAGAACCTTCTGCAGGTGTTCCCATTCCAGGCGCCGTACGGACAGCGGCGCTTCTGAAGGTGCAACGCTGCTGTCGCCCTCATCGCGATGCAGGGCGGCGACCACTTCGTCGGCGGTGGCGGGCTTGGTGAGGTAATGCACTGCGCCCAGCTTGATGGATTCCACCGCGGTGGCCACGCTGGCGTAGCCGGTCAGCATCACGATGCGGGTGTTCTCGTCCAGCGCTGACAGCTGCCTGACCAGTTCCAGGCCGGAATCGGTGCCGATGCGCAAATCGACCACGGCATACTCGGGCTCGTTGTCGTGCGCCAGTTGCAGGGCATCCGCCAGGTTGTGGGCGACAGTGACCGCGTAGCCGCGTCTGGACAGTGCATCGCCGAGCACTTCGCAGTAGATCTCGTCATCGTCCACCAGCAGCAGTGCCGGCAGCTCGGATGGTGTTTGTTCGCTTGCCATGTTCATGCCCTGTGGCCCCGGTTTGCCAGCAACGGCAGCACGATGCTGATCAGGGTGCCGCCCTGTTCACGGTTGCTGATGGACAGCCTGCCGCCGAGTCGCTCGATGGTGGCGTGTGACAGAAACAGCCCGACGCCGAGCCCTTCCTGCTTGGTGCTGATCGGCTGCTTGCCGAGTCGGGCGATCAGCTCTGTGCTCAGGCCCGGACCCCGGTCGGATATATTGAGTGCCAGCTCGGACTCTGTCCAGGTGGCGTTCAGCGTTACGTGATCGGGCGAGGCGTCGGCCGCGTTGTCGAGCACGTTGATCAGCGCCTGGGTCAGCGTGCGTTCCGCGATGATATCGGCGTCCGGCGCGCCATCCCCGATCTGCAGGGCCAGTTGCGCCGCGGGGTGATGCTCGCGCCATTCCGCGATCACCGCGTCGAGGTAGCTTGCCACCTTCATGCGGTGGCCGGATTCCGCCCGTCCGGCGCCGACGCTGGACGACAGGCCCGACAGCGCTTCCTTGCAGCGTTCTATCTGGCGCTGCAGGATAGCGAGTTTCCTCTGCAGCCCGCTGTTGTCCTCGCCGGCATAGTCCTGCTGCAATTCCGCGGTGAGGATGGCCATGGTGCCGAGCGGCGTGCCCAGTTCGTGTGCCGTGCCGGCGGCCAGTGTGCCGAGTGCCACCAGTCGCTCGTTCTTCAGCGCCTGCTCGCGTGCCTCGGCGAGTTTCTGGTCGCGCTCGCGCAGGCTGTATGCCATGCCCACGATAATCACGGCCACGAAACCGGCACTCATCACAAACCCAAGCCACATGCCGAACACGTGCATCTGAAAACCTTCCGCCTGGTGATGGGCGTGTTCGCCGCCGGCGGGTGTGTCGATCAGGAACAGGGCCGAGTAACACAGTACGGTAACGGCGGCCATGGTCCAGGTGTGCCCGCGCGGCAGGATGGTGGCCGCGATCATCAGCGGCAGCAGGTAGAACCAGACAAACGGATTCGAGGCACCGCCGGTAAAGAAAAAGACGGCGGTCAACCCGGTCACGTCGAGCAGCATCAGGGTGAAAATTTCGTTGTTGCCGTAGCTTTGCCCGGCTGCGAGGCGCAGCCAGGTGTAGATGTTGAGGCCGGTGATCAGGGCAAGTGTAACCAGCAATGGCGGCAGCGGCAGCTGCTGTTTGAAATAGACGGTCGCGACCGCCAGGCCGAGTGCGATCAGCACGATCTCGGCATTGCGCAGCATGAACAGTCGATAGTAATTGCGGCGGGCGGTGTCCTCGGGGAACCTTGCGGTCTGTGAACTCATGTCCGGATAATGCATGGGTGGTCGGCAGGCGACAAGTGCCGTGCCGGCAGACTACAGCTGTTGTCGTGCTGTGAATGCCGCATGCCTATCCGGGTGCGACCGAATGTCGCGCGGCACCATGTCACATTCTGCCGGCGACTGATGCCCGCTAGAATATTCATTGTCACAAGCCAATCCTGTGAAAACTCACACGCTTTGCGGCGACCTCTCGCAGACTCCCACCCCTCCTGGTCTGCTCAGGGTTGCCGCAGTTTTTTTCCTGTCCCGCTGTGGTTCAAGTCATGCCATGAGAGGAGTGTGCGCCCGCACGCCGGGCTGCCCGCTGGTCTTCGATGTGCGTCCAGTTCCATGGTTACGCGCCTGTCATTGCCGGGGCGTGCGCCGTAAAGCCCCGGGTGTATGTCCTGTCCCCGTGTCGATAGTGCCGTCTGCCTGATCCTGCCGCCGTGTGGTGGCGGCATGCCCGGGCGGCCTGTGGTGCGCGCTTGCAACGAGCGGTGTGATTACCGCGCCGCCTCGCAATCGAAGACGTAGCTGTTGCTGGCATCGTTCGTTTGCGGGTATTTGCCCGATATCGCCGGGTCATTTTCGAACAACTGACCGAAGCTGTCGAGACAGGTATTTTTGTCCGGATACAGTCGCTCGTCAGGATAGACACGCTTGTTGTTCCTGTTCTGTTCACAGTCGGGCCAGTCGGTCACGCGACAGACATAGGCTTGCCACAGGCTGCTGGCGTCAACTGCAGTTGCCGGCGCAGCAAATACCGTTGCAGACAGGGCCAGGATGAGCGGCGTTTCTGTTATCCAGTTCATGTTGTCCTCTCGTCTTTACCGTTTCGAAATACACCGGCCTGTCCGGTGCAAGGGAATCTGCAGGCATCCCGATGCCCGGCAGAATGGCCCGGAACACACAGCCGCCTGACCTGCAGTCCTGCCGGTTCCGGCGGCGAGCGTCAGCGAAGTATGCTCGTGCTTGTTCTGAACAGCGATCTTTACCCTTGATCCGCGCACACAGGTCATAAAACACGACAGCTGACGGGGGTAGAGGCCGATCACCGTCGCACCCTTGCCGGTTTGCAATCTGTACCCGGTGGCGGGTGCTGGCCTGTGCCGGATTGCGTCGCTGCTTGCTGGCCTTGCAGTTGCGGTTCGGGTAGTTAAGGTCGCGATAATTATACTGATATCCATGACCATGTAATACAACCGACAGCACCGGCAAGGGTTCGCTGCCAGGTCTCTACAGGCCTGAATCAGGGTCGGCGCCTGCCTCATGTAACGACCTGTATATCGGTTGCGAGTTCCCTCTGCCTGCAGGGTATTGTTGTTTGTACTGTTGAGGCCGTCCAGTGCGGCCATCGAGTCGGGGCATGCAGCCCGGGTTTCATGCCACAATCCCGCGATCATTCCGGTAAACTGAACCCGGCCGTCGCTCCGCACGAAATGTCAGGCAGACTCTCGCAGCGGAAATCGCACCTCGAGTCTGAAGGGTCTTGACTGTGTCCACAAGCAATGTTTCGAATGTTGATGCACTGGAAACCGAGGTGCATGTCTGGCTTGCCAGGCCGGACGCTGTAACGGATGCCGCACACCTGGCTGACTGTATTGCCATGCTCTGTGACGACGAGCGTGAACGTTACCGCCGCTTTCGATTCGAACAGGACCGCCATCTCTTCCTGGTCGCGCATGCGCTGGTGCGCCGGGTACTGTCTTGCTATGTCGACGTCGATCCGGCTGACTGGCGCTTCGTCAGCGGTGCGCACGGTCGGCCCGAGATCGCGGCGCCCCCGTTGCCGGTAAACCTGCGTTTCAACCTGAGCCATACGAGCGGTCTGGCAGCATGCGTGGTGACGGTGAATGATGCCTGCGGTGTCGATGCGGAAAGACTCGACAGGCGAACACGGATGCGCGCGATTGCCGCGAAGCTGTTCGCCGGGCCCGAGGTGCATGACCTGCTCGAACGGGAAGGGAGCGCGGTCTATCACGAACGCTTCTACACCTACTGGACGCTGCGCGAGGCGTGGTGCAAGGCGCTGGGTACAGGGCTTGCCCATGAGGACAGGTCTGTCTGGTTTGACCTGGGCGGGTGCGATGCCGTCAGGCTGCACGGTGCCGCCGGACAGTGGCAATTTGCCGTACAGAAACCGACGACTGAGCATGTGCTGGCCATCGCGGTACTCGGTACGGACGGTATCGACAAGGCCGTCGTGAGCCGTTTTCTCGAACCGTGATTTCCGTTAGCGGCGACAGTAGCCGGATACGACCTGCCAACGCCGCGGTTCTTGCGACCACAGTTCCCGCGCTGGATCATGCCTGCCGCTTGTGCCGGCGAGGCCGCCGGCGCGGCGGTCGACTACCGGTCCCTGGTTTGTGCCCGGCCACGCCAGGCCTGCGCTACCTGTACACCAGGTTAGCGCAGACTCGCCCGGTAACTGTTCGACCGGCCATGTTCGCGGGGCAACACGACTGGACATAAGTCGGGGGTGTGCCCGGTAATGCCGGGCTGGCATCAGACGTGTCGTCAAGGGGAATAATCGCAAGTAACTGAAATAAAACATAAAAATATGGAAACCACAGATTGACAAACAACAAATGATAATATTAAAATCCTCTAACTTTCTAAA
>JBATJF010000513.1:0-1797 GCA_049668345.1 Gammaproteobacteria bacterium | reverse complement strand
CCGTTCATCGTGCTGGCGGATGCCGACCTGGATCTGGCGGTGGAGAACGCGGTGGCGTCGCGTTTTCTCAATACCGGCCAGAGCTGTATCGCGGCCAAGCGCTTCATCGTGGTGCCGGAGACCGCCGAGGACTTTGTCGACAGGTTCCGGCGCGCCGCCGAGGCGCTGACGGTGGGTGATCCGCTGGAAGAGCACAACCGCATGGGACCCATGGCGCGTCTCGACCTGCGCGACGAGCTGCATCGGCAGGTGACCGACAGCATCGCCCAGGGCGCGGTAGCCGTGACCGGCTGCGCACCGCTGGCGGGCCCCGGCGCCTATTACCCGCCTTCCATCCTCGACCGGGTGCGCCCCGGAATCCTTGCATATAAAGAGGAGTTGTTCGGTCCGGTCGCCAGCATCATCCGCGCCCAGGATGAGGCCGATGCCATTCGCATCGCCAACGACACCGATTTCGGTCTCGGTGGCAGCGTCTGGACGCGCGACGCCGTGCGCGGCGAGCAGCTTGCCCGCCAGCTGCAGTGCGGTTCGGCCTTCGTCAACGGCCTGGTCAAGAGCGACCCGCGCCTGCCCTTTGGCGGGGTGAAAAACTCGGGCTACGGCCGGGAGCTGTCACACCACGGCATGCACGAGTTCCTGAACGCGAAGACGATCTGGATCAGATAGCCCATTCGAGCAGAGATGCAGAAAAATCCGTCACGGAGATCACGGAGTACACAGAGTGCGACGTTATTTTCTGCTCGTTGATGAGTGGAGATGTCTTGTTGCTGGATTTGGTGATGACTGGTTTCGGGGTGTTCCTGTCTTATTGTTGCCGATAATATTTACAACGACTTAACCACAACAACCGACTGCCGATTCAGGTCGTTCAGTCGTTCCTTAATGAAAATATCTCGCTTAGCAGGCATTGTATGTACCTGTGTTTCCACATTTACTTCAACACAGGCACTATCGGTAACTATCGATACGTATTTTTGCTGGAATTTTTATGATGCCAACATTACCGATACTGCTGGGAATCCCATAACGTTGACGAATCTGTCACCCAACAGCATTGAGTATATCGGTGCAAGTGGATCCACAACCCAAACCATGCCTAATTTCATAGGTTACGGGGCTGGCATGCCGGATAGTGCGGGTGTTTTGGATAATCCCACGTATACAACCAATCTTCCGCTTGGTGACGGAGAATCCACCCGCACAGTATCCACTGCTTTGCCAATTGACTGGATTCCAGCAGGCACTATGACACCATGGGGCTCTACCTATGCTTTCCATACAATCGGTATTACCGGCATTACTGCGTTTGGTGTGTCGGGTACCTTAACCACAGTGCCGCAATATGTCGTCGGTCTGATCCCGTTTGGCATAAATACTGAACTAGATAGTACGCTTGGGGGATCTCAAGGCGATATTTATGATCTAACTCGTCTCGTTTCATTTACTGCTGATCCAGCTTCAGGCATTTCAGGCTCTGGCACCTTCATTTTTTCTGCGGCAGCGGCATCGCCTATTCCAGTACCCGCAGCAGTCTGGCTTTTTGGGAGCGGCCTGCTGGGATTGATCGGGATAGCCAGAAATAAGAAAACAGCGTGATCAAGTCTGCGATAATTACGGCCCTTCGGGGCCGTAATTATTTTGATGAATGTCTGAGTCGACCGTACCAGGAACTACAGGAACCCCGCTCAGCAGGGCTCTCTGTTATGGCGAAGGTCCGAATGTGGCCGGAAAACGTCCTGGGGCGATTCAGCCCTGCTGCAATTTTTGAGTCTCTGTGTCCTCCGGGCCCTCTGTGGC
>JBATJF010000512.1:0-4410 GCA_049668345.1 Gammaproteobacteria bacterium | reverse complement strand
TTTTACCGGCCGCGTTCACCAGCGGCAGTTCGTAGTCGTTCCAGCCACGCAGTCCCGTCTTCATCGAGCTGACCTTGCGGTAACCGAGCAGTTGCATGGTATGGGCTGCGAGCGCGCTGCGATTGCCGGAACGGCATACCACCACCACATCCAGATCCCGCGCCTCGACCAGCTCCCGGATGGTGTCCTCGTAATTGTATTCGCACGCCGCCTCGAGGATGCCGCGCGGGACATGCAGCGATTCCCCGATGTGCATGGTGTCGAACTCGTCTGCCTCGCGCACATCCACGATCAGCGGCCTGCTGCCACCGCCAAGCATGTCGGCGACATCCCAGGGGTAGACCTCGGTGATATCCGGCAGACAGGCGGCGATCAGGTCGGTAAAACGCTTCAAGAAATTACCTGCTCAGCTGCTGTCTTCGCTGTCGTGATTGCGTCCTGTGCGCATGCCCTGTTCGACTGCGATGACAGCGGCCTCGACACGGGAGTGCACGCCGAGCTTGCGTAGAATGGACTTGACGTGCAGCTTGACCGTACCATCCGAAATTCCGAGGTTGCGTGCGATGACCTTGTTGCTCTGGCCTTCGGCCAGCAGTGCCAGGATCTCGGACTCGCGTGGCGTCAGCTTGGCGAACGGGCTTTCGTCGGGCGGACTGATGCTTTCACCCTGCACCACGCGGGCCAGTACCGGCGCCAGGTCGGGCGCCACCACCGTCTTGCCGGCCACGATGTCACGCAATGCAAGCACCAGCTGGTCGGGTTCCATGTCCTTCAGCAGGTAGCCCTGCGCACCGCTGCGCAGCGACTCGACGAGGTCGCGTTCGTCGCTGCTGGTGGTGAGCATGGCAACCGGGTTCTTGAAGCCGCTCTTGCGCAGCTGGCGCAGTACCTCCATGCCATCCATTTCCGGCATGCGCATGTCCAGCAGCACGACATCGGGATTGAGCTCGTTGGCCAGGCGCAGTCCTTCCTGGCCGCTGCCGACTGCCGCGAGTATGTTGATGTTGCGCCGGCTCAGCAGGCCCTCGAGGCCCTCGCGAAACAGGGTGTGATCGTCGACCAGCAGTATATTGAGGCTCATGATTTCGTACCGCCCGGCGTTGGATTCCTGATTTCAAGGGTGACGCGCGTTCCTTCGCCGGGTTCACTTTCGATGCGCAGGTCGCCGCCGATCTTGCTGGCGCGCTCGCGCATGATAGTCAGGCCGACGTGTTCGCCCGGCGATCCGTATACCTGCTTGTTGATGCCGATACCGTCATCCTCGATCAGGATATGGCAGAACTCGGTGTTGGCCCCACGGAGCAGGATACGCACGGTCTTGGCCTGGCTGTGCTTGCGTATGTTCCACAAGGCCTCCTGTATTATACGCAGGATCTGCGTCTCGGTGTCCCTCGGAAAGGTACTGGCCGAACAGTCTTTCTGGATATAGGTCCGGATACGTGTCTCGTTGCGGAACTGGCTGACCATCTGCTCGATGGCCTCGACCAGACCGCGCTGGTAGGCCGGTGCGCGGAAGTTCGCGATCAGGCCGCGCAGCTCGGTATTGGCCTCGTCGAGACTGTTCTCGATCCGCTCGAGCTGTTGCCAGGTGGTGGATTCGTCGCCCTGGTGCAGGGTTTCGTCCAGCACGCGCACCTGGAAACGCAGGCTGGCCAGCGTTTGCGCCAGCGAATCGTGCAGCTCGTGGGCAATACGTATGCGTTCCTCCCTGATCAGGTGCGCACGATTCTCCTCGTCGTTGTAATACCGCTCGATGGCGACGCTGAGGTGGTGTGCCACGCTGGTCAGCAGGGGCTTGATAGCATCGGTCTGCCCGAGTAACTCCGCATCGAGGAACAGGTTGATCACACCGGTGATCCTGCCGCGATAGCGCATGGGGACCGAGACCAGCCCGATGCCTTCCTGTTCGAAGAGGCGGCGGCCGGCGATTCGCTCGCACTTGTCGAGGTTCTGTTCGATCCAGATCTTGCCCTCGGTCGCGGCGCGTTCGTACAGGCAACGCCTGAATTCGTGCCGGCCGGGCAGCAGCAGATCATCGTCGATACCGCTGCTGGCGCCGAGTTCGGTCTGTTGCTGGTTATGATCGACCCAGATGGCCGCGCCATGCGCGCGCGTGATGCGCTTGACCGTATACATAAAGCGCGTCAGCAGGTCATCGAGACTGTGTGCGGTATTGATGCTCGAGACCACGTCGTAGAGGATCTTGAGCGAGTCGGCCTCCAGGTCTGTCCTGTCCAGGGGCACGGGTGGCCGACTGTTGTCAGAAGCGGTCATGCGTTTGCCGATGATATTCAGGTCTTCCGCCAGTTCGCTGAAGACGCGATCGGGCGGCGCGGCAATCGGATCGGTGTGCTGTCCGTCGCGCAGGCTCGCGGCCCAGGCCCTGATCTCGCGCAGCGGGTTGAGCAGGTTGTTTTGTACCAGCGTGGCGATCGACAGTATCAGCAGGAACCCCGATGCTGCGAGCAGTGCGGCAAGCAGCATCCTGTTCTGGCTGTTCCCGAACAACGGCAAGTCGATGCTGAAGCAACCCACGGCTGCCGCGATTACCAGCAGCAATAGCGCCAGGCGTGCGAACAGGCGGTTGCGCAATGTCATGTCCTTGCCAGGGCTATGCGGGGTTTGCCTGTTCATCCTGCGCGACGGGTGCGGCCCGCGGCAGGCAGGCAGTCATGCCTATTTGCCGGGTGGGATGTAATTGACATCATTCGGATTCAGGAAGATCAGTTGCCAGCTGCCCGGTTCGATTTCCACGTAATCCACCGTCATGCCGTCAACCAGGATCTGGCTGGATTCGCCGATGACGATGTCGATGTCCTCGACACTGAGCCGGTGGTCGCCATCCAGCCGGTTGTCGTCGAACCCCAGGCCGTAGTGAATGCTGCCATCCGGATCACGGCGAGCGGCGATCCGCAGCGCAAGGCCTTGCATATTGCCCTCCGCTGCAGAGGCACGGATCTGTTCGGCGGCAGCCGGGGTGATGGTAATCATGATAACTCCTTGATGTAGACGGTCATTATACCCGATGCGGGATTCATTTGCCGTGCCCGCGAGTGGCGCGTACGAAGCCGACGAAGCGCCTGGCCCAATGGTGCTGGCCGGTATCGCGCATGTGGCTGTAGCAGGCGAGCAGATTGTTGAGGATCAGCCCGTCGTGCCGGCTGTCGATCCCGGTGCCGCGCACCACCTCGTAGGCATAGTCGAGGCCTGGCGGTACGTTTTCAATACTGGAGTAGTGGAATTCGTGTGCGGCGATGACACCCTCCGGATGCGGTGCCGGCCAGGTTGCCTTGCCGGTCTCGCGCAGCCGGACGTAACCGCGACCCTGCGGTCGTTCGTGCATGACCACGTCGCCCGGTATGGCGCCGACCATGTCGCAGCGTATACCTTTCCAGCTCAGGCTGCGTGCGAGGTACATCAGGCCACCGCACTCGGCATAGACGGGCAGGCCGTTTGCAATGGCGTCCCTGATCCCGGCCCGCAGGGCGCTGTTCGCCTGCAGTTCCTGCATGCGGCTTTCGGGAAAGCCGCCGCCGATGAACAGGCCGTCGATATCCGGCAGCTGCGCGTCGCGCAGGGTGTCGATCGGCACCAGCTCCGCACCGGCGCGCTGCAGTGCATCCAGGTCATCCGGGTAGTAGAAACCGAAGGCGGCATCGCGTGCAATGCCGATGCGAACCGTATCGCCGCCGGCTTGCGCGGGCGGTACGGGATCGAAGGCGAGCGGCGTGTTGCCCGCCACCGCGAGCAGCCGGTCCAGGTCGACCTGGGCGGCGATCAGCCGGCTGATTCGGTCAATCCTGCCGCGCGCCGCGTTATCTTCATTGCTCGGTATCAGTCCGAGGTGGCGTTCGACGATCTCCAGCTCCGCGGCGCGGTGCACGCCGCCGAGCACCGTCAGGTCGGTGTAGTGTTCGATGACCGCGCGCAGCTTGGCCTCGTGACGGCTGCCACCGAGCTGGTTGAGAATCACGCCGGCGATACTGACCCGGGGATCGAATGCCTGGTAGCCGAGGATCAGGGGCGCGATACCGCGCGTCATGCCGCGCGCATCGAGCACCAGCACCACCGGCGTCTGCGTCAGCGTGGCCAGTGCGGCATTGCTGTTGCTGCCGTCCAGATCGAGGCCGTCATACAGACCCTTGTTGCCCTCGATCAGTGCGATATCGGCATCGGCAGAATAATGACCGACCGCGGTAAGTATCTCCGCGTGGGTCATGCAATGAAAATCCAGATTGTGGCAGGGTCGCCCGGCTGCCTGCCCCAGCCACATCGGGTCGATGTAGTCCGGTCCCTTCTTGAACGGTTGCACGACGAGGCCACGTGCCGCGAGTGCCGCACACAGACCGATAGTCACGGTGGTCTTGCCGGACGATTTATGGGCTGCCGAAATCAGCAGGCGGGACATGT
>JBATJF010000511.1:0-6524 GCA_049668345.1 Gammaproteobacteria bacterium | reverse complement strand
CCTTGCTGATCCGGTCCTGATTGCTGTTCGGGTGAGTGCCCGGTTCACAGGGTGGTTCGCTCCCGGCTCGCGTGGCGGGCGGTGTTTACTCGTGGCCCATCGCGTCCCGGGCGGGTGGCCAGTGCGTCCGAACGGCTAGAAATCCCACCCAGCTAAAAACATCGTTAAATCATGCGCTTTGTTGCGTGCATCTTTGCCGGCCCCTGTTGATATTGACAAAATATAATTAATTACTAATATAACTGTTAGCTGTAGTTCCTGGCGGGTCTGAGGAGGTGTTATATGCACATCGATAGCTTGACGGTTACTGCACTGGTTGTGTTCATCATCATGCTGGCGGTCTTCGTGCGCTTTTGCAGGGTGAAGGTCTGTGGCATGGCTGCCACGCGCATGCACGATACGCAGGACAAGGCGCAGGGAGGTGGCAAGTCATGAACCTCGCACTGCACACCCTGGGCCTGGCCGGCAGCGAAACGCTGAACGACGGGTTTGCCGCAATCCTGCTGGCAGGTGGCTGCCAGCTGGTTGACGTCCGCTCAGCGGGAGAGTTCATGCGCGATGCGTTGCCCGGTGCGCTTAACCTCCCGGTCGAAGCGCTTTCCTATGATTTCAGGCACCTCGACAAGCACGAACCGGTGATTGTCTACGGCGCGCACCCGGTCGCCTGTGTGCGGGCCGCGCGTCTGCTGGCCGGGCAGGGCTTTTCACGTATCTACCATCTCGCCTTCACGGATACTGCGGGCACCGGCGCGTGAGTATTGAACAGTTCGAGTCGATTTCGCTGAACGTCGGGGTTGGCGGGCTGGTGTTGTACATGCTGTTCGTTATGTACCGCCTGGCAAAAGAATCCGGTGCCGGGCGCTTCGGCACCCTGGTGATTTTCCTGTCGCTGGGGCTTGGCCTCGTCGGCTTCGCCACCAAGTCGGTCATCCAGATGATGCTCCACGTGTAGGGTGCGTTCTACGCACCTGGAATTCCATATGTAGGGTGCGTTTTACGCACCGTAAATGGTGCACGGAGTGCATCCTACAGATCCTGTGCTCTTAGAGAAATCCAGATGTAGGGTGCGTTTTACGCACCGTAAATGGTGTACGAAGTCCACCCTACAGATCCCGCGTGCGTTATGTTTTCTCTCGCGTCTCCTCTTCGGCGGGCTCGTCCTGGGGTGAATCGTCGTCCATGAGGATCCGGTGTGCCGGTCCCTCCAGGTCATCGAACTGGCCCGAGCGGATGGCCCAGATGAACACCCAGATGATCACGCCGACCAGGATGAGCGACAGGGGGATCAACAGATAGATGATTTCCATGGCTTATCTTCCACGTGTCAGGCGCAGGGCGTTCAACACCACGAGCAGCGAGCTCGATGACATACCGATGGCGGCCATCCACGGCGCGACGTAGCCCAGTGCCGCGGCCGGCAACGCGATCAGGTTGTAGGTAATCGCCCAGCCCAGGTTCTGACGGATGACACGCAGCGTGTGCCGGGCCAGCCGCATACCGTTAGGCAGGCCTTCCAGCCGGTTCGAGAGCAGGATCATGTCGGCACTGGCCTGGCTGATCTGCGCGGCCGCCTGCATGGCAATCGAGACATCCGCTGCGCCCAGTACCGGCGCGTCATTGATGCCGTCGCCGACCATCACCACGACGGCCCCCTGCTGCTGCAGGCGCTGCACCTCGCGCAGCTTGTCCGCAGGTTTCATGTCGGCGAGGACCGTATCGATGCCCAGCCCGTCGGCGACGGCGTGCGCGGCGGCCGGGTTGTCGCCGCTCATCAGGATCACCTGTTTGCCGCTGTGCTGCAGGGCGCGGATCGCTGCCTGTGCATCGGGCCGGATTTCGTCGCGCAATGACAGGTGTGCATGTACCCGCTGCCTGTCCGCCAGCAGGATGTGGGTGGCGCCGTCCGCAGCCTGCAGTGCGAAGTCCTTGCCGGCCGCGCTGTGTTCCCGCACGAAGGTGGCGTTGCCGATGAACCAGGTGCCGCCCTGCACATGGCCGCTGATGCCGGCGCCGGGATAGTTGGTGATATCGCGCGCCGTGAGCGGATTGCCCTCGACGCGGTCGCAGATGGCCCTGGCCGCGGCGTGTTCGGAATGCGCCTCCAGCGCGGCGGCTATCCACAGCAGTTGTTGCTCGTCGAGGTCGGAATCGCGCTCGATAGCGACGATTGTCGGGATACCGACGGTCAGCGTGCCGGTCTTGTCGAAGACGACATGGGTTGCGCGCGCCAGGGTTTCGAGGCGGGCGCTGCCGGTGGTCAGCAGGCCCCGGGCGAGCAGTGTGCCGGTGGCGGCGCTGATGGCGGTGGGCGTGGCCAGCGACAGCGCACACGGGCAGGTAACCACCAGCACCGATACCAGTATCGGCAGCCAGTGGTCCGGTGCCTGCTGCCACCAGTACAGCCCGACCGCGCCCGCCAGTAGTAAAACGCCTACCACGAACCAGGCGGCTGCACGGTCGGCGAGCAGGGTGATGGCCGGCTTTTCCTGCTGGGCGCGTTCCAGCAGGCGCGTGATCTCGGCCAGCACGGTATCCAGCCCGGTCTTGTCCACGCGCATGACCAGCGGGCTATCCATGTTGATGCTGCCGCCGACCAGGCGGGCGCCGGGAGCCTTGGCGAGCGGCGTGCTTTCGCCGCTCAACAGGGCCTCGCTGACGCCGGAGTTGCCCGACTCGACCGTGCCATCGGCCGGGACCGCGGCGCCCGGCCTGATCAGTACCCGGTCGCCCGGCTGCAGTTCGCTGGCCGGGATGATGTCCTGCGTGTCCCTGCCGTCGACCCCGGTCAGGCGGGTCGCCATGGCGGGCAGGGCGTGGGCCAGGTTCTCGGCGATTTCCGCTCCGCGCTTGCGCGCCATGAGTTCGAAGTAGCGGCTCACCAGCAGGAAGAAGATGAACATGACCACCGAGTCGTAGTACACCTCGCCGCGACCGGTGAGCGTGGCATGCACGCTGCCGCCGAAGGCGACCAGGATGCCGAGCGCCACCGGTACGTCCATGCCGACGCTGCGGTTACGCAGGTCGCGCCACGCGCCGCGCAGGAACGGGGCGCCCGCATACAGCAGCACCGGCGTGGTCAGCAGCAGCGCGATCCAGCGGAAAAAGCGCCGGAATTCGTCCTCCATCCCGGACCAGTCGCCTATGTAGAGCGTGATCGACAGCATCATGACCTGCATGCCCAGCACGCCGGCGATACCGATACGCCTGAGCTGCGTGCGGCGCTCGCGCTCGCGCGCCAGTTGCTGCCGGGCGGGATCGTAGGGATGTGCGGTGTAGCCGATGTTGTGGATCGCCTGCAGGATGTCGCTCAGCTTGATCCTCGAGTCGTCCCAGCGGACGCGCGCACGGTGCGTGGCGTAGTTGATCTGCACTTCCAGCACACCCGGCAGGCGGCTCACGTGGCGCTCGTTCAGCCACACGCAGGCCGCGCATACGATACCTTCGAGAATCAGCGCGGCTTCGTGTTCGTGCGGGCCGGTGCTGCGCACGAAGGTCTTCTGGATCTCGGGATGGTCGTAGACCTGTGTCTGCTGGATGAATTCCGGCACCAGCGCCGCGCCGGTGTTGGAAACCCGGGTGCGGTGGCGATAGAAGTCGGTGTGGCCGGCATCGATGATGGCCTGTGCGACGGCCTGGCAACCATGGCAGCACATGGGTTCATCGCGGCCGTTGATGCTGACCGTCAGGTCGAGACCGGGCGGTACCGGCAGACCGCAATGAAAGCAATTGGCCACCTCTGCCTCGGTTGTGGCTTGCGGGAGTCCGGCGGTTGCCGGTGTTGGCGGGGGCACTGTGGTTACCGTGGTAATCGTCTGTTTTTTCAGGGCGCTGCACGCGCGCTGGCAGACCATAGCGTACCGTCAAATGGCATGCAGAGGAACCGTATTATAATTTTCTAATGTACTTGATGCAGATCAACTAACATCGGCTCCCGCCTGTAAATAATACCCGCCAGATTACAGTTCTATTACCTGCGCCCGGTGCATGGCGTGGCGTGTGAAAAATCTACTCACCAGGAGAATGATCATGAAACTACGTATTGCTACCACGCTGCTGGCTACACTCATTGCCACGTCCGCCCAGGCCTGGCAGGCCGGTGATATCCTGCTGCGCGCCGGCGCCGCCGGTGTATTCCCGACCGGTGACGGTACGGTTCAGCCGTCAGGCGGCCAGATCGAGGCCGATGACGCCTGGAGCCTGGGCCTCACCGGGACCTGGATGGCCACCAACAACATCGGCATCGGCCTGCTGGCTGCCTGGCCGTTTGACCATGACATCGACGGTGCCGGCGGGCTCGCCAGTGCCGGTACCGTGGGTGACACCAAGCACGTGCCGCCGACTGTCACCGTACAGTACCACTTCGACACCGGTTCCAATCTGCATCCCTTTGTCGGTGCCGGCATCAACTACACCAACTTCTTCGATGAAGGCACCACAGGCGCCTTGTCCGGTGCCTCGCTCAACCTGGACGATTCCTGGGGTCTGGCCGGCGAGATCGGCGTCGACTACGAGCTGCAGAACAACTGGCTGGTCGGGGCGCAGCTTTGGTATATCGACATCGACACCGACGCAACCATTGCCAACAGTCCCATTCCGGGCGTTGTTGCGAACGGCAGCTACAATGTGGAGATTGATCCCTGGGTGTTCATGGTCAGCGTCGGCAAGAAATTCTGATACCGACTGCTTGAATCGGTTTGTAGCCTGAAGGATACTGACGTCCCGGTTATGCGCGGCAAAAGCCGCGCATAATCAATAACAAAGGGGAGCCTGACCAATGCTGCAACATGTCTGGGGTTTGTTCGTCAATCCAAAGCGTGAATGGGAAGCCATCCGCACGGATGAATGTACCATTGGCAAGTGTTACGCGATTCACGTCCTGATCCTTGCGGCCATTCCGGCCATTTCGGGCTTTATCGGCACCACCCAGTTCGGCTGGCAGATCGGCGCCGGCGACCCGGTCAAGCTGACCACGCAGAGCGCAGCAATCATATCCGTGCTCTATTACCTGGCCATGCTGGTCGGCGTGTATGCCATGGGCTACATGATCTACTGGATGGGTAGCACCTATGGCGCGGAAGTGCCGTTATCGCAATGTGTCGTGCTGGCGGCCTACACGGCCACGCCGCTGTTTCTTATCGGTATCATGGAGCTGTACCCGGTGCTGTGGGTGAACCTGGTCGTCGGCATCGTGGCGCTGACCTACACCGTCTACCTGCTCTATACCGGCGTGCCCATTATGATGGGGATTTCCGAAGACCGTGGTTTTCTGTTCTCCAGTGCGGTGCTTGCCGTTGGCCTGGTGGCCTTCGTTGCCCTGCTCGCCGTTACCGCCATTTTGTGGGGCATGGGGCTGGAGCCGCAGTTTACCAGCTGACAGCCGGGCGACGGTTCCGTTCGCAGTCGGGACTGCGCGTTTTGTAACGGGTTTTACAATTCAGAATCAGGGAGGTCGGCATGACCGATCAGCAAACGTATAACTATACGGTGATCAGGCAGTTCGCCATCATGACCATTATCTGGGGTATCGTCGGCATGCTGGTGGGCGTTTTCATCGCCGCCCAGCTGGCGTGGCCGGTGCTCAACTTCGACATACCCTGGCTGACCTACGGCCGCCTGCGCCCGCTGCATACCAATGCGGTGATCTTTGCCTTTGGCGGCTCCGCACTGTTTGCGACCTCGTATTATGTGGTGCAGCGCACCTGCCACGTGCGGCTGATCAGTGACAAGCTGGCGGCATTTACCTTCTGGGGCTGGCAGCTGATCATCCTCTCGGCCGCCATCACGTTGCCGCTCGGTATCACCTCCAGCAAGGAATACGCCGAACTGGAATGGCCGATCGACATCCTGATCGCGGTGGTCTGGGTAAGCTACGCCATCGTGTTCTTCGGCACCATCATGAAACGCCGCGTACAGCACATCTATGTCGCAAACTGGTTCTACGGCGCGTTTATCCTCACCATCGCGATCCTGCACATCTTCAACAGTGCCGCGATACCGGTCACCCTGTTTAAATCCTACTCCGCCTATGCCGGCGTACAGGATGCCATGGTGCAGTGGTGGTACGGCCATAACGCGGTGGGCTTCTTCCTGACCGCCGGCTTCCTCGGCATGATGTATTACTTCGTGCCCAAACAGGCCGGACGTCCGGTGTATTCCTATCGCCTGTCGGTGGTGCACTTCTGGGCGCTGATCTTCACCTATATATGGGCTGGCCCGCACCATCTGCACTACACGGCACTGCCGGACTGGGCGCAGTCGCTGGGCATGATCATGTCGCTGATCCTGCTGGCACCGAGCTGGGGCGGCATGATCAACGGCATCATGACGCTGTCCGGCGCCTGGGAGAAGCTGCGCACCGACCCGGTGCTGCGCCTGCTGATCGTATCGATCTCGTTCTACGGCATGTCCACCTTCGAGGGGCCGATGATGTCCATCAAGACGGTGAACGCCTTGTCACATTACACCGACTGGACCATCGGCCACGTGCATTCCGGTGCGCTGGGCTGGGTGGCGCTGATTTCCCT
>JBATJF010000510.1:0-2846 GCA_049668345.1 Gammaproteobacteria bacterium | reverse complement strand
CCGCGGTCTCCTCGACCGTTTCGGCGCCCCAGGCGCGCAGCTGTTCCACAACACCGGCGACGAGCGCCTCCGGCGCGGAGGCCCCGGCGGTCACGCCGACGGACTGCTTGCCGGTCAGCCACGCCGGCTGTATCTGGGATGCCTCGTCGATGAGGTAGGCCGGTATCCCGCGGTTCTCGCCCAGTTCGCGCAGCCGGTTGGAATTCGAACTGTTCGGCGAACCGACCACCAGCATCACGTCGCAGCGCACGGCCAGGTTCTTCACCGCGTCCTGGCGGTTCTGGGTGGCATAGCAGATGTCGTCCTTGCGCGGTCCCTGGATCGCGGGAAAACGCTGCCTGAGTGCATCGATCACGCGCTCGGTATCGTCGACCGACAGCGTGGTCTGGGTCACGAAGGCCAGGTCGTCCGGGTTCCGTACCAACAGCAGGCGCACGTCTTCCGGTGTCTCGACCAGATACATCGCGCCACCATTGCCGGTGACATACTGCCCCATGGTGCCCTCCACTTCCGGGTGTCCCTTGTGGCCGATCAGGATGCATTCGCGCCCGGCCTCGGCGTGGCGGCTGACCTCGAGATGCACCTTGGTCACCAGCGGACAGGTCGCATCGAACACGCGCAGCCCGCGCCGTCGGCCTTCCTCGTGCACCGTCCGCGCCACGCCGTGCGCGCTGTAGATCACGGTGCCGCCGTCCGGCACCTCGTCGAGCTCATCGACGAATACCGTACCGCGGTCGCGCAAGCCCTCGACCACGTGGCGATTGTGCACCACCTCGTGGCGTACATAGATCGGTGCGCCGAACAGTTCCAGTGCACGCTCGACGATCTCGATGGCGCGGTCGACACCGGCACAAAAGCCGCGCGGATTGGCAAGCAGGATTTTCATGGGTTACCCGGTTTGACTAACGAGTGAATTATAGGCCGTAGCGACCAGCAACTGCCAGGAAACAACCATACCGCAAAACGGGGCCGTAACACGGCTGTCCCGCATACATTGACTGAAAGTGCAGGAAGTTTTTGAATGGATGCATTGCACGGAGCAGTTTATAGCGACAGGACAAGAAAGCTATACATCGCTGTACGAACATTGCGTCCCTTCTCGGCACATGCTCCATGAGTTGCTCTACCGCCGACTTCCCTGTCGGCGCCCCTCCGGGAGAAGGACGATGTACAGGGAGAAGGTGAGACCGGGAACCGGTCGAGGGACTGCCCTGGGCCATGCCGGGAGCGACCAGGATGACGGGGTAGAAAATCAGGCAGTTGGCTTGATTTGATCCCCTCGGCAACTGCTCCTGCGTTGCTCTCGGCTCTGGCATCCTGCTTCGCTCTACCGAGTCCATCCATGGACTCGTACCTCCTGCATCGCTGCAGTCGTCTCTCCAGCCCTCTCCCTGTATAGACCGTAGACAAGGGTAACGGGTGTGCGGGGACATAGGTAACACATTTTGCATACGGATATCCCGCAGCATGACGCTGCACCCCTCCGCCTAAGAACCCGACAACATCCGGTGCAGCACCGCCATCTGCACCAGCATCCGGTTACGCGCCTCTGCAATAACCACGCTGCGCTGCCCGTCGATCACGTCATCCGCAACGGTGACGCCGCGGCGCACCGGCAGGCAGTGCATGAAGCGGCAGTCACCGGCTGCATTCCCGAACCAGGCTTCGTCCACACACCATCTACGCAAATCGAGCTTGAACTCTTCTTCTGTGCGTTTGTTACCGTAATGGCGCCCGGATGCCCAGGAACTTGCGTAAACAATCTGGCTGCCCTGCATGGCAAGGGATCGATCGTCGGTTTCCGTCACCGACCCGCCACTGATTGCAGCTGCCCCGCGCGCCTTGTCCAGGATAGCGTCCGGCAACCCGAAACCCTCCGGTCTCAATACCGTGACATCCATTCCTCGCAAGGCAGCCATATGCAGCGTTGCCGCGGGTACCGCCAGGGGCAACGGTTGCGGGTGCCAGGTCCAGGCCAGCACGAACTTGCCGTTATTGGCAGGCACGCCCAGATCGTCCATGGTTTTCCAGTCGGCGAGACTCTGGCACGGGTGATTGATTGCCGACTCCATGTTGATGTACGGCACATCGACCAGTGAGATCAATTCACGGAATTCGCGGTCAGCAAGGTCATGATCGAGATTTTCTCTTCGCGCAAACGCGCGAATTCCTATGGCATCGCTGTAAGATGCAATCACAGGAACCGCTTCCCGGATATGCTCGGCCGCGACACCATCCATAACGATACCCGACCGCGACTCTATGCCATGAATCGACATGTTCGGAGAAACGACAAAGGTGCCACCCCCCATTCGGGCCATCGCCGCCTGAAACGAAATCAGCGTCCGCAACGAGGGGCTCAGGAAAAGCAGCGCCAGCACCTTGCCCTCCAGCGACCGCGGTTCCGGATTTTCATGAAGTCTGGCAGCCAGCGCCAGCAGTTCGTTTATTTCAGCAACGCTGAAATCGGCCAGGTCATTAAAGTATTCCATGTTGTATTGATTTCCTCTTCAGCGTGTTGGCAGGCTGCTATCCAAAAGAGGGTCCAACTCTTGACCCCAAAGTCCAACCTGCTCATGTCATTGTTGAGTTTCGAGACTGCAGCATTCCAGCAGAGGATGCTCTGTGTGAGGAAGGCAAGCCCAAACTGGTTCCAATTCCTGCTGTCACCATTCGTTGTGAAAAGCAGTGCTGCAGTGAGACTACCATCCCTTTGAGAGTTGCCAAAGCTGTGAGCTCTTACAAATCTCAGGGCATGACTTGTGGCAAGGGTGAGCTTTTTGAGAAGGTGGTGATTGGTCTGCCTGTCCCTGGTGGAAAGTCCACACCTGGTGAGGAGCAGATGA
>JBATJF010000509.1:0-16620 GCA_049668345.1 Gammaproteobacteria bacterium | reverse complement strand
GGATGACAGGGACAAGACACGATTCGACCCGGTTGCGCATGACAGAGTTACTATCAAGAGTCCTTTATGAACGATTTCATACCGGTCAACGAGCCGCTGATTGGTCAGGAAGAGAAGGACTATATCGCCGAGTGCCTTGAATCCGGCTGGATTTCATCGGAAGGGTCTTATGTCAGTCAGTTCGAGGCCGATTTCGCGAAACGGGCTGGCAGGCAGCATGGCATCGCCGTGGCGAATGGCTCGATGGCGCTCGAGGCTGCGGTCACGGCGCTCGGTATCGGTACGGGTGACGAAGTCATCATGCCGGCATTCACCATCATCTCCTGTGCCACGGCGATTGTCAGGGCGGGCGCGGTTCCCGTGGTCGTCGACTGCGAAGCGGATACATGGAACATGGACGTCGCCGCCGTCGAGGCGCTGATCACCCCCCGTACCCGTGCCATCATGGCGGTACATATCTACGGACTGCCGGTCGACATGGATCCGCTCATGGAACTGGCGCGCAGGTACGGCTTGCTGGTCATCGAGGATGCCGCGGAGGCGATCGGCCAGACCTGCCGCGGCCGGCCGTGCGGCAGCTTCGGCGATATCAGCGTGTTCAGCTTCTACCCCAACAAACTGGTAACGACCGGTGAGGGCGGCATGATCCTGGCGGACTCGCCGGCGCTTGCCGAGCGTTGCCGGAGTTTGCGTAACCTCTGTTTCATTCCCGAATCCAGGTTTGTGCACGAGGAAATGGGATGGAACATGCGCATGACCAACCTGCAGGCTGCCCTGGGTGTGGGACAACTGCACCGGCTCGATGCGCATCTTGCCAGAAAGATCGAGATCGGCCATCTCTACAATGAACGGCTGGCTGGCATCGAAGCGCTGACCCTGCCATGCCCACGCACGGACTACGCCGACAACATGTACTGGGTCTACGGGCTGGTAATCGATGACGGTGTCGCGATGACAGCACAGGACGCGATGCTGGCATTGGGCAAGGCCGGTATCGGCACCCGGCCGTTTTTCTACCCGATGCACCAGCAGCCCGTGTTCAGGAAAATGGGACTGTTCAAGGGCGTCAGCTGCCCGGTAGCCGAGCGTATTGCCGTACGCGGTTTCTACATTCCGAGCGGGCTCGCCATGACGAATACGCAGGTCGGGCGAGTGTCGGATGCGGTCACGGAACTCTTTGCATGAGCAATTTCAGGAAATACGCCAGCTATTATGACCTGTTGTACCTGGACAAGGATTATTCCGCCGAGGTTGATTACATCGACACCTTGTTGCGCCGTTATGCACCCGCAGCGCGCCGAATCCTGGAACTGGGTTCCGGTACGGGCAGGCATGCCCTGTTGCTGGCGCAAAAAGGTTATTCCCTGCATGGTGTCGATCTGAGCGAGGACATGGTCCGTATCGCATGCGACAGGCAACGCGACGGTGCTGCCGGCAACAGCGCCGGGGTTTCCTTCAACCAGGGCGATATCCGCGACTACCGGGCCGGGCAAACCTTCGACGTGGTCATGGCACTGTTTCACGTGGTCTGTTACCAGACCGCCAATCAGGACATCATCTCGACATTCCGTACCGCTGCTGCCCACCTCGAGGAGGGCGGGATATTCATCTTCGATTGCTGGTACGGACCGGCCGTGCTGACCGAGCAGCCGGAGCGCAGAACAAAAGCCGTGGAGAACGCGGCACTCGAGATCGTCAGGGAAACGACGCCTGAACTCCTGCCAGACAGTGATATCGTCGATGTGCATTTCGACGTGACGGTGCGCGAGAAGGCGTCGGGCATACAGGAGCAATTTCATGAATTGCACAGGATGCGTTACCTGTTCTCGCCTGAAGTGGACCATTTCCTGCAGCAAAGCGGTTTTGCACTGCAGGCAACCGAGGAGTGGCTTGGCGGCGGCAGGCCCGGTACCGGCACCTGGAATGTCTGCTACGTCGCCCGTAAATGCTGAAAGTCGGAATCGACCTGCGTGCTCGGGAGGAGATGGGGGGCACCCTGCAATACAACCTGGGCGTGCTGGCGGCGGCCCGGTTGCTGCCCCGGGAGCGCTACCAGGTCGTTGTCGCCAGCAGCGGTGACTACTGGCAGCAGAGACTGCAGGGCAGTGGTTTTACCCACATCCGCCTGGGCAATACCCTGGTCAGCCGGGCGAGCGCGGAACTGTGGGGCAGAATGCGGCTGCCGGTATCCCTGTGGCGTGCGCTGGCACCGTTCTGGCATCCGCTGACCCGGATATTCAGGCAACAGGGCTGCGATATATGGATTTTCCCTTCCCAGGACAGCATGGCGTTCTGGGTCCCGGTCCCCTCGTTGTGTGCAATCCACGACCTCATGCACAGGTACGAACCGGAGTTCGAGGAGTCCGCATCCCCCGCGGAATACCGTAAGCGGGAATTCCATTACGGCAACCTGGCCCGGTGGTGTAGCGGAATACTGGTGGATTCGCCAGTCGGTGTTGATCATGTGGCCGAGTCATACGGTACCGACAGAGACAGGATTCATGTCCTGCCATTTATTCCGCCTGACTATATCTACCGCGCCGTCACCGATGCAGACCGGCAATCATTGCGCGAGAGGTACCAGCTGCCGGAAAAATTCTTCTTCTACCCGGCGCAATTCTGGAAGCACAAGAACCATGAACTGCTGGTGCGCGGTCTGTACAGTATTCTCGACGACTACCCGGACATGCGGCTGGTATTCTGCGGTGGAAAGAAGAACAACTACGATTTCATAACCGGGCTGATCACCGAGATGGGGCTGGATGACAGGATCCGGATCATCGGTTACATCCCCGATGACGACATGACAGTCATGTACCATTGCGCCCATGCCTTGCTGATGCCGACCTTCTACGGCCCCACCAATATTCCTCCGCTCGAGGCGATGGCCTGTGGTTGCCCGGTAGCGGTGTCGGGAATCTATGGTATGCCGGAACAGCTGGGCGATGCCGCGTTGTATTACAATCCTCGCTCGGTGAAGGAGGTTGCCGGGGTCATGGCGGCGTTGTGGTCCGATGAGGCGCTGTGCCGGCAGTTGCGCGAGCGGGGAGCGAAGCGGTCGGCGGCTTGGGGTGTCGCCGAATTCAGCAAGCGGCTGGGCGAGATTATCGATAGCGCATCAGCAGCGGCGCAGGCGCGATAGACGTTATCTCTCCGTGCGACGCCGTGTCTCCATGATGTCCTTGTAGTGGAGCGCCGAAACCTGCTCGGAAACGACGCCGATCAGGAAGGTGAACAGCGAGGACAGGAACAGGACGGTGCTCATGTTTGTCAGCCGACCCCAGGAAAAATAGGTCCAGGCGTAGTAGCTGAGACCGGCCATCAGCAGCGCGCCGCTGACCGGCAGGAAGAAACGCATCGGCGAGAACAGTGCGCCTATCTTCACGATGATGATCAGGAAGCGGAAACCGTCGTGAAACAGCCGAATGTGACTTTTGGTCTCTGTGGTGCGTATTCTGGCCCGGATCGGCACGTAACCGACCGGCAGTCCGGATCTGAAGAACGCCATCGTGCTGGTGGTCGGGTAGGAAAACTTGTTGGGCAGCAGGTACAGGAACTTCTTGAAATGGCGCGCCCGTGCGGCGCGTAGCCCCGAGGTCAGGTCCTGGATGGGATAGCCTGTCATCCACGAGGCCAGCCGGTTGTATATGCTGTTGCCGATGCGGCGCGTCAGCGAGGCATGGCTGTCGAGATGACGCGCGCCCACCATCATATCGTAACCCTGGTTGACGCCGTCGATCAGCGGCTGGATGTCGGCGGGGTCGTGCTGTCCATCGGCGTCCATGAACACCAGGATATCGCCCTCGGCATTGCGAGCCCCGGTCTTGACAGCAGCCCCGTTGCCCATGGAATAGACGTGTGACAGCACCCGCACGCCGTGCTGCCGGCAAACACCGACCGTATCATCCGTTGACCCGTCATCGACAACAATGATTTCCGCCTCCGGAAATTTTTCCTTTAGCTCCGGGAGCAGCGTTTTCAGGCTGTCGGCCTCGTTCTTGGCAGGCAGGACGATGCTGATTTTCCTGGTCACTGGAGTGTCTCTTGTGCTACGCCCTGGTCGGTCAGTGCGGTGTTTACCCTGCGGGCCGTATTGATTTCGTTTTCCAGCATGTCATACAAGGCAGCATTGCCACCGTAGCTGTTGCTGGTTCTGAGCAGTTCCAGCTGTCGTTCGGCATCCTCGTAGCGTTCCATGACTATCAGCAGATTGATCAGGTTGACCCAGTGCTGCGATTCGCCGGGGTATCTCTCGACTACCTCGCGAAACAGCTCGAGACCGGAATCGAAATCACCGAGCTTGTTGATGCGGAAGAAGCCGTAAATCGTCAACAACTGCGGTGTTTTTGTGTTGTCGAGTCCGAGGGTGAGCAGCTCGTCCATCACCTCGGTGGGAATGTCGCAGCCGTTCCCGTAGCATTCGGTCAGCATTTTAAGGCTACTCATATCCGATGTGGAGAGAGGGTACTCTATCAGTTTGCGCCTGATCTCGGTAAAACTTGCGGGATCGACCGGCCTGCCGAGATGATAGCGGAGAATGATCAGGGTGGCGTCGGGCATGATGCCGGTCCTGTCCAGCTGGCGGGCCCGCTCGAGGTAGTCGAATGCCTCCGCCTCGCTCTCTGTCACACCGTTCAGCGCCAGGCGTGCGTGTATCCGGCCGGCCGCAAACACGGCGCGCATCGATTCGGGGTGGTGGATGGCTTCATAGATGGCATGTTGTACATTGTCCGCCCATTGCCCGGCCCTGATCCAGGTGGTGTAGGAAAACATCAGCAGGAACAGTGCCGCGCTGCCGATGCGGATGAGCCTGCCACGGTGATGCATTTTCAGCTGGCTGACGAAGGCGCCGGCCGCCAGCAGGATGCCGAAATCGGCCAGGTAATTGCGGTGCTCGTGGGCGAGTTCCAGCGGAATGATGGTTGATTCCAGCAGATGCCCGGCAAAGAACCACAGGATGCCCAGGCTCACCAGTGCCTGCCGTGCGGGCAACGCCACGGCGGTGACCAGCAGCCCGGCAATGGCCAGTACCGAGAGCAGCGTGGCAGGTGGATCCAGCAGGCCGCGCGACAGCGCGATGTCATCATGGTAGAGACCCAGCTCATTGATCGAGGGCATGACGATCATTTTCAGGTAGAACATCAGTACCCGTGCCTCGGTCATCAGGCGTTCCAGCGGTGTAAAGATTCTGCTGCTGTAGCTAAACAGCTTGCCAGGTTCGAACAACATTACCAGTAACGTCAACAGCGCGGGCAAGGCAAGGAACAGCAGAAAGAAGCCGGCGATGCGCCTGTCGATCTGTTCGTTGTGGTCGCGAAAACGGAACAGGCTGATCTCCAGTACCAGCATGAAAACCGGCAGCAGGATGCCGCTTTCCTTGCTGAGCACGGCCAGTACGCCAAATACGAACAGCCCGGCGAGAATGTAAAACAGGCCCGGCCTGCCCTCGCGCATGCGCAACCGTCCAATCAGGTACAGGCACAGGCCGGCCACGCTGAACAGTGCCGACAGTCCTGTCATGCGTTGCACGATGTACAGCACGGTGGTCAGGTTCAGCGGGTGCACCAGCCACAGGCCGGCGACCACGACGGGCAGCCAGCGCACGGCGGTGGCTGAAAAGTCGGGGTTGCGATGGCGCACATAGGCACGCACGATCAGGCCGCCCAGCAGCCACAAACCCAGGCCGGTAAGCAGGTGGATTCCCAGGTTGACGACCTTGTACGACCAGGGGTCGATGCCGAAGAAATAGCGGTTCAGGGCAAAGCTGGCCATGCTGACGGGTCGCCGCAGGGCGCCAGATGTCGATGACCAGGCCGCGCCAGTCAGGCTGTCCATGTCCAGTGACGCCATGTCCAGCCGCCGGTTCTCCAGCAGGTTGGGGCGATCATCGAACATGTAGTCGCCCGCCAGGCCGGGCCAGTACACCGCGATGGTGAGCAGGCAGAACAGGGCGGCCATCCAGCTGGCGGGATTGTTGAAGCGTTGTGTAATGCTCATGCGACGGTCATGATCAGTCGGATGCGCCTGGGTGGCGGGGATGAGCGTATGCTCCGGCCATGCGCGTTAGTGTACTGTCTATCTGTGTAAGCGGAAAATAAAAAAACGCCCCGGAGACCGGGGCGTTCTGTTTGCCAGTGCTGTCGTGTTACGGACGGCAGTTGGCCGGACGGTACTTGCTCGGTGTCTGGCTACCGCTGGTACCGGAACCGATGGTGCAATCCCATTCGACGGAACCCGCATTGGTGCTAGGTATCAGATCGATGTTGGTAGCATCGGCCGTCGGATTACCGCCCAGGTTGTTCTTGTAGGCAATCGTGATGACGCCGGTGGTGGCTGCCACGCTAACCGAGGATACGTAGTTGCCGACGATGCTGACAGCCGACGGCAGACCCGCCTGCGCCTGGCTGGTCGGCATGGAACCCGTCGAGTCATAGGTTTCCGAGACCGCCAGCTTGGCGGCGCCGGCCAGGTTCAGACCCTCAGAGACCTTGGCGCGGATAGTGTAGTCCTGGTAAGCCGGGATAGCGATGGCCGCCAGGATGCCGATGATCGCGATAACGATCATAAGTTCGATCAGTGTAAAGCCCTTTTGCAGTTTCATGGTATTTCCTCTCATGTACATGAACGATGGTAACGCGTTGTTTGGTTGCCCGGTCCGAGCCACCTGACAGCCTTTTATCGGACAAAGGTCCGGTTTCTTTGGCTGGTAATTACTATCCATTTTTCGTGCCAATATTCTGCCGCTTGCCGGTCTGCGCTGGCCAGATGAGGTTCACTATTATTTAATACCATATTAAACAGTTAGTTATAATGACTGGCTGGACCAGTCCCGGGAAAACCAGGCCTGCCTGGCCCGTTTTCGAAGACATTCCGGCCTAAGAAAAAATGAGACCAGCCTCACAAGCCGGGTCAGATTGTGACGCAGGGCGTCACTTAGTGACCCGGATTATGCGCGCTAGTCGAGCCCCAGTTTCTTGAGCCGGTAGCGCAGGGCGCGGAACGTGATGCCCAGCTTCCTGGCCGCTGCCGTCTTGTTGTAACGGGTCTGCTCCAGCGCCTTGATAAGAACGTCTTTTTCAATGTTGTCCATGTAGGTGTCCAGCGGCACCGTGCCCGGTTCCAGTGTCCGGCCCCGCTCACCGTCAACCGCGCCGGGAATGCTGCCGGTCATCGGCAGGTGCAGGTCGGCACGGTGGATGATGTTGCCCTCGCACAGCGTGGTGGCGCGCTCGAGGATGTTTTCCAGCTCCCGGACATTGCCGGGAAACGGGTAGGCGGTCAATGCCTGCGCTGCCTCTTCGCTCAGCGCGAGATCGGGTTTCGCGTTCTGGTGCGCGAGTTTGCCCAGGAAATGGCGCGCCAGCATGGCGATGTCCTCGCCGCGTTCGCGCAGTGGCGGCACCTTGAGCTGGATGACATTGAGGCGGTAGTAAAGATCCTGCCGGAACTGTCCGCCGGCAACCAGCTCGGCCAGGTCCTGGTGCGTGGCCGATAGGATACGGACGTCGGTGGCCACCTCGCGCTGCGCGCCGACCGGGCGCACGGCCTTTTCCTGTATGGCGCGCAGCAGCTTGACCTGCATGTGCAGCGGCAGCTCGGCCACCTCGTCGAGAAACAGCGTGCCGCCGGCGGCGACCTGGAACAGGCCGTCCTTGTCGGTGGTGGCGCCGGTGAAACTGCCCTTGCGATGGCCGAAGAACTCGCTTTCCATCAGCTCGGACGGGATGGCGCCGCAGTTCACCGGAACAAACGGCCGGTCGGCGCGTGGTCCCTTGCTGTGGATCAGCTTCGCCACCAGCTCCTTGCCGGTGCCGGATTCGCCGCAGATATAGATCGGTGCCTGGCTGCGCGACAGCTTCTCGATGGTGGAGCGGATGTTGCGCATGGCGTCTGATTCACCCAGCAGGGAGTCGCGGCTGCGGCGCTCGCGCTGGTGGTAGTCGCCGGAAAGTTTCAGCACGCTGGTGATGAGGTTACGCAGGACATTCAGGTTCACCGGTTTCGAGATGAAGTCGAAGGCCCCGGCCTTGAGTGCTTCCACCGCCGTATCCATGTTGCCGTAGGCAGTGATCACGGCAACCGGCATTTCCGGTGTGTGGTCCTGGATATAACGCACCAGGTCCAGGCCGTCGCCGTCCGGCAGGCGCATGTCGGTGAGGCAGATGTCGAACTGCGTGCTGTCCAGCAGTGAACGGGCCTGTTCGAAACTGGCCGCACTGCGTGCGTCGATGTCCATCCTGCCGAGGGTCAGCTCGAGCAGTTCACGGATATCGGGTTCATCGTCGACGACCAGTGCCAGCGGCTTGCTCATGATGCGCTCTGTGCGCCAGGCAGGGTGGCGGGTGACTCCGTGCTGACCGGGAAGGTGATGCGGAAACAGCTGCCGCCTTCGGCGAGCGGCCGGTACTCGAGGTGCGCACCGTTGCTTTCGCAGATTTCACGCGCGATATACAGGCCGAGCCCGGTGCCGCTGCTGTGGGTGGTGAAAAAGGGTTCGAAAATCTTGTCTGTCATGTCAGGCTCGATGCCGGGACCGTTGTCGATGATATCAAGATGTGCCACGCCCGGGGTGGCCGTCAGGCTCCCTTTCAGCTGCAGCCGGATTGTCGGCGTTGCGCGGCCGTGATGGATTGCATTCTGGCACAGGTTCCAGACGACCTGGTGCAGCAGGCTCGGATCCATGCAGATTTCGATATTGGCAGGTATCGCCTTGCAGCTGATTTGCTCCGCTGTGCAGTTGCCGCTGCGCGTGAATTCTTCGGCGAAATTTTTCAGCCAGTCCGCGAGTCGCAGGACGCGTGGTATCGAGGAGGTCGGGCGGGACAGTTGCAGGATATTCTCGACAATGACATTCACCCGCGATGTGTTGTCCCCGATGATGGTTGTCAGGCGGCGGTCCTCCGCGGCCAGGACGTTCTGTTCGTTCAGCAATTGCGCGGCATGGCTGATCGCGCCGAGCGGATTCCTGATTTCGTGCGCAATGCTGGCGGTGAGGCGGCCCAGCGAGGCCAGCTTGATCTGCTGTGCCTGTTTTTCCATGGCGGCCATGTCCTCGAGGAAGATCAGTGCGCCCGGCCCGCTTGACGAGTCCAGCCGGGTGAACTGCGGCAGGATGCTGCTTGCATGCGCCTCATCCCTGAGCAGGGTCGGCTGGCTTGCCGGTGCGCGCTGCCATTCCAGCAGTTTGCCGAACAGCGCGGGCGACAGGTTTGCCAGCGGCCGGCCGGTTCGGGTGCCGGGTGTGTGGAGGAGTTTGCGCGCGGTATCGTTGATCAGGAGGATGTTGTGGCGATGGTCGGTGACGATGATGCCGGCCTGCAGTCGCTGCACGATATGGGCATTGAGCCGGGCAAGGTTGGCAATATCCACGGCGCGCCGACGCGCCAGCGTTTCGCTTTCCCTGATGCGTCGCGCCAGCAGGTCGGTCACGCCCGCGCTTGCGAACAGTGCAATACCTATCAGCCCGACCTGCGTATAGCCGCTGGTGTTGGGCACAGCCTGCAGCAGGTGATTGTAGAAATGCTCGCCCATGACGGCGAGGGTGGCCACTGCCGCAAACAGGTATGCCATGCGTCCGGGGAACAGGATGCTGCCGGTGGCGACCGTAATGATCAGCAGGATACCGAGGCCGCTGGCCAGGCCGCCGCTGGCATGGATCAGGACCGTGATGACGCCGATGTCGACAAAAAGCTGGCCGATCGCCTGCACTTCGTAGCCGGGCCAGCGCAGGCGCGCGGCGAATCCCGCCAGCAGGCCAAACAGCAGATAGGCGATGCAGGTCAGCCCGTACAGGCCCGGCGCCATCATGCCGAGCGTGGTTTCGCCGCTGATGGTCAGGTACAGGACCGTCAGCAGTCCGGCAAGTATCAGGCGGTAGAATGTCAGCAGACGCAGGGGTTTCCACGCCGGCTGCTCGTCCGTGACGGTCATGCCGAAATCTGTTTCAGCACCGGCAGGCAGGTCAGTGTCCGCAGCGCCAGCAGCGGTCATGACCGGTCCTGCTTTGCATCACGGTGCTGCCTGGAGCAATAGGAGCGGCCATCCTGCACAATGGCCTCGTTTTCCGGCACGAAGATGCCGCAGTTCGCACACTGCACCATCTTGCCTGGCGCGTTCTGCGTGCGCCCTCGGCTGCGCGGCTTGCGCAGCAGCTGCTTGCCGACCATGACGATCAGCGCCAGTGCGATAAAGATGAGCAGGGTACGCATTGAACAGGTTCGGGTCGCAGGGTGTGTATCGCCATGCCAGGTGTGGCGTTACGGTGATGATACTACCTTTAAACCGGTCACGTGTAATGCCGATCACGTATCACTTGATCAATAACCGCAAGGTTGCCACACTTCGCCCATGCACCTGCACGAATACCAGGCCAAGCAACTGTTTGCCGAATACGGCATACCGGTTCCCGAAGGCCGGCTGATCACCCGCAGCGATGATGTCGACGCAGTAGGCGCCGGTACCGGTGCCTGGGTCGTGAAGGCCCAGGTCCATGCCGGCGGCCGCGGCAAGGGTGGCGGTGTGCGGCTGGTGAATAACCGTGACGAGCTTGCCGCTGCGGTTGCAGCGCTGCTCGGCAGCCGGCTGGTGACCCGGCAAACCGACGCGGCTGGCCTGCCGGTCGGCAGCGTGCTGGTCGAGCAGACTGTCGACATCGCGCGCGAAATCTACTTCAGCATCGTGGTGGATCGCAGCCGCGAGCGTCTCATGCTGATGGCCTCCTCGGCCGGTGGCATGAATATCGAGGAGGTGGCCGCCACCGACCCGGCCGCGATTCTCACCGAGCTCGTCAATCCCGCGGTTGGCCTGCAGGGCTACCAGTCCCGCAACCTCGCCTTCGGTCTCGGCCTGCAGGGCAGCCAGATCGGCGCCTTCGCCCGGCTGCTCGATGCCGCCTGCCGGCTGGTGCAGACCTGCGACGCCAGTCTGCTCGAGATCAACCCGCTGGTGGTGACCGGCGACGGGGAGCTGCTGGCGCTGGATGCCAAGCTCGATATCGATGACAACGCGCTGTTCCGTCATGCGGAGCTTGCCGCGCTGCGCGATTCCAGCCAGCAGGATGCGCGCGAAAACATCGCGCAGCAGCACGGGCTGAACTACATTCGCCTGACCGGCAACATCGCCTGCATGGTGAATGGCGCGGGTCTCGCCATGGCGACCATGGACATTATCAAGCTGCACGGCGGCGCACCGGCCAATTTCCTCGACGTCGGCGGCGGCGCCACCGCCGACAAGGTCGCCGAGGCCTTCAAGATTATCCTTTCCGATCCGCAGGTCGAGGCCATCCTGGTCAATATCTTCGGCGGTATCGTGCGCTGCGACCTGATTGCCCAGGGTATCCTGCAGGCGATCGGCGAGGTCGATATAAAGGTGCCGGTGGTGGTGCGCCTGGAGGGCACCAACGCGCAAGCCGGTCTCGCGCTGATTGAACAGTCCAGCCTGGCGGTGGTGACCGCCAGCGACCTGGCCGGGGCGGCGGACAAGGTGGTCGCCGCGGCACGGGGCGGCAGCACCGCATGAGCGTACTCATCGACAGCAGTACCCGGGTGATCTGCCAGGGCTTCACCGGTGCACAGGGCACCTTTCATTCCCGGCAGGCGCTGGATTACGGCACGCAACTGGTCGGCGGCGTAACGCCTGGCAAGGGCGGCCAGACCCATCTCGGGCTGCCGGTGTTCAACACGGTAAAGGACGCGGTCGGCGCCACGGGCGCGGATGCCACCATGATCTACGTGCCGGCCGCATTCGCCGCCGATGCCATCCTGGAGGCCGCCGCCGCGGGCATCGGCCTGATTGTGTGCATCACCGAGGGCATTCCCGTGCTCGACATGTTGCGCGTCAAGGCCGTGCTGCGCGAAACGGACGCACGGCTGATCGGCCCCAATTGCCCGGGCATTATCACCCCGGGCGGCTGCAAGATCGGCATCATGCCCGGTGCCATTCACGCGCCAGGCAGCATCGGCATCGTCTCCCGCTCCGGCACGCTGACCTACGAGGCAGTCTTCCAGACCAGTCGCGAGGGTTTCGGCCAGAGTACCTGCATCGGCATCGGCGGCGACCCGATCCGCGGCATGGGCTTCATCGATTGCCTGCAGCTGTTCGAGGCCGACACGGGCACGCACGGCATTGTCATGATCGGCGAGATCGGTGGCACCGACGAGGAGCACGCCGCTGAATACATCCGCACACAGGTCCACAAGCCGGTCGTCGCCTACATCGCCGGCGTGACGGCGCCGCCCGGCAAGCGCATGGGTCATGCCGGCGCCATCATCAGCGGCAGCCAGGGCACGGCGGCGGCCAAGATCGCCGCCCTGGAGGCCGCCGGCGTCACCGTGGTGCGCTCGCCCGCGGATATCGGTGTCGCCATGCAGCGGGCGATGGCAGGTTAGAACTTTTTCAGGTAGCTGCAACGCGGTTTTTTATTTTGACTGTTTCGCCCTTTAGGGCGAGGTACTTTCTCTTGAGTGCCCAAGAGAAAGTACCCAAAGAGAAGGGCACCCGATGCCCGCGCCGGCTTGCCTCGGACAGGGTGCGCGCCTTTTTCCCCGGCTTGACTGCGGTACTCGGCGCGGGCAACGGGACCGGGGGTGGCACCTTCAAGCCCCGTCAGGCGCAGCCGAGCATCGCAGGCATTTTGGGATCAAGTGAGCCGCCGTGTCGAGCTGGATTTGCTAGCCGGAAGGCGCGGCAAATCCTGACGAGCAAGCCTGCGTAGCGGGCTTGTAGGAATGGACCCAAAATGACGAGAAGCGCAGGGAACCCGGACAGTCATCGCAGATGAATGGCCGGGCAAGCCTTCGGGTCCGCCTTTCTTTTGGATACTTTTCTTTGGCGGAGCAAAGAAAAGTATCTCGCCCCGGTGGGGCGAAAGCTTTCGATTAAACTTCACTGCCTCAATTGCAAAGAATCTATACAGAAATAAGACTCCCGAACCATGACATCAGCACAACAAAAAACCAAAGGCCTCCGCATTGTCATGGCGCAGCTCGACTTCCTGGTCGGCGCCATCCCCGCCAATGCGCGCAAGATCGTGGAGGCCTGCAATGCGGCACGCGATGAGCACGCGGCCGACGTGGTGGTGTTTCCCGAGCTGGCACTGACCGGTTATCCGCCGGAAGACCTGCTGTTCCGTCAGCATTTCATGGAGCATGTGCAGGCCGCAATCGAACGCCTGTGTCGCAGGATCAGCGGCATTACGGCGGTCGTCGGCTGTCCGTTGCAGGAAGGCCGGCTGCTGTACAACGCTGCGCTGGTGATCCGCGATGGCCGCATCATTGCGCAGTATAAAAAAGAGCTGCTGCCCAACTACAGCGTGTTCGACGAAAGGCGTTATTTCACGCCGGGCGGGCAGCCGTGTGTCGTCACGCTCGGCGAGATCCCGGTCGGCATCACCATCTGCGAGGATATATGGCAGGCCGGCCCGGCGCAGCAGGCCGCTGCGGCAGGTGCGCGCCTGCTGGTCAATCTCAACGCCTCGCCGTTTCACGCCGGCAAGCGCGACGAGCGCGAGCAGGTGCTGGCGTTGCGTGCGCGCGAAAATGACTTGCCCATCGTTTATGTCAACCTGGTCGGAGGCCAGGACGAGCTGGTATTCGATGGCGGTTCGTTCGTCGTCGACCGGCAGGGTACGGTGACGCAGCATGCGCCCGCTTGCGTCGAGGGCCTGTACCCGGTCGATATCACGGCAGGCGAGCCGGCGCAGCCGGTTGCCGCCGACTGCGCGCCGCACCAGGCGCTGGAGGCGGCCGTCTACGACGTACTGGTACTGGGCGTGCGCGACTATATCCGCAAGAACGGTTTCGACGGCGCGGTGCTGGGCCTGTCCGGCGGCATCGATTCGGCGCTGACCCTGACGCTGGCAGTGGACGCCATCGGTGCGGAGCAGGTGGAAGCGATCATGATGCCGTCACGCTACACCGCGCCGATGAGTCTCGAGGATGCGCGCGCCGAGGCCACGGCGCTGGGCGTGCACTACCGGGAAATCCCCATCGAACAGCCGTTCGAGAGTTTCCTCGAAGTACTGGCGCCGGTGTTCGCAGGCCTGGCCGCGGACACGACGGAGGAAAATATCCAGGCGCGCTGTCGCGGCATTATCCTGATGGCGATTTCGAACAAGCAGCGTCGTATCCTGCTGACGACAGGCAACAAGAGCGAAATGTCGGTCGGTTATGCCACGCTCTACGGCGACATGGCAGGCGGTTTCGCGCCGCTCAAGGACGTGCCGAAGCTGCTGGTGTACCGGCTGGCCCGCTACCGCAACACCCGGGCGGCGGTGATCCCGCAGCGCGTGCTGGAGCGTCCGCCGTCAGCGGAACTGGCACCGGACCAGAAGGATGCGGACAGCCTGCCGCCCTACGCGATACTGGATCCGATCCTGGAGCGCTATATCGAGCGCGACATGAGCGTCGAACGCATCGTGGCGGACGGGTTCGACGCCGCAGTGGTGGGACGTGTCGCCAGCATGGTCGATACGAATGAATACAAGCGCCGCCAGGCACCACCCGGCGTGCGCATCACCCGGCGCGCCTTCGGCCGCGACCGGCGTTACCCGATCACCAGCGGTTACCAGAACTTCCAGAACGAGGGCGACTGATCCGCGGGGTAGCCGCCGGGCGATTCCAGCAGGGCGAGGTCGGGGTGTTGCGGGTAGTTGAGACGCAGCACCTTCAGGGCGTCAGCGGCGAGATCGTCGCTGCCCAGGATGCGGTAGGCGCGCACCATATACACCAGCGCATCCGGCACGGCGGGCGTGCGCTGGAAGTTCTCGATGACGTACTTGGCGCGGTTGACCACCGCGACATAGGCCTTGCGGCGCAGGTAGTAGTCGGCCACGTGCAGCTCGTACTCGGCCATGTTGTTGCGCAGGTGGACCATGCGCTGGGCGGAATCCGTCGCGTAAATGCTGTCCGGGTAGCGCAGCGCCAGCTGGTTGAAGTCGTCGTAGGCCGTGCGCATGGTGAAGGTATCGCGTTCGGTCGGGTCCTGCGGCAGGAAACGGTCGGCCAGCGACTTGCCGCGGTTGTAGTTGACCAGGCCTTTCAGGTACCAGGCGTAATCCACGTTCTGGTGGCGCGGGTAGATCTTGATGAAGCGGTCGGCCGCCGTGATGGCGAGGTCGGGCTCGTCGAACTTGTAATAGGCGTAGGCGATCTCCAGCTGTGCCTGCTGGGCGTACTTGCCGAACGGGTAGCGGGCCTCCAGGGTCTCGAAATACTTGATTGCCTGCTCGTAGTTCTTGTCCGCGAGTTCTTCCTTGGCCGCGCTGTAGAGCTGGTTGGCGGACCAGTCCTTGGTCTTGTCGATCTGTTCGGGCAACAGGGAGCAGCCGCTGGAGAGCAGCAGCAGGACGGCCAGGAATAATCTCGTCAATCGCATCGCTTGTGATGTGTCAAAATGTCCGGACAGGGGCGCCGCGGGTGACGCCGCGCGAGAGTATAACCCAATATCGAAGACTGCATGATGCCGACCGTACAGCTGCAAGTCACCATTCCGGATACCCTGCGGGGCCGCCGCCTCGACCTGGTGCTGGCCGAACTGGTGCCGGATTACTCGCGCTCGCGCCTGCAGCAGTGGATCCGGGCCGGGCAGGTGACACTCGACGAGCGCGTGGCGCAGGTCCGGGAAAAGGTCAGCGGTGGCGAGGTCGTGCGTATCGCGGCGGAACTCCGTGACCAGTCCGACGACCGGCCTCAGCCCATCGAACTCGAGGTGGTGTACGCCGATGCCGACCTGCTGGTAATCAACAAGCCGGCCGGGCTGGTGGTGCACCCGGCGGCCGGCAATCCCGCCGGCACCCTGCTGAACGCGCTGTTGCATTACGATCCGGCGCTGGCGGCGCTGCCGCGCGCGGGTATCGTGCACCGGCTCGACAAGGCGACCACCGGCCTCATGGTGGTGGCGCGCAACCTCACCGCGCACAAGCGCCTGGTCGAGGCGCTGCAGGCCCGCGCGATCACCCGTGAGTACCTGACCGTGGTCAACACGGTGCTGACCGGCGGCGGCACCATCGATGCCCCCGTCGGGAGGCACCCCGTGGACCGCAAGCGCATGGCCGTGACCGCGGGTGGCAAGGAGGCGGTGACACACTTCCGGGTCGAGGAGCGTTACCGGGCGCACACGCTGGTGCGCGTCAGGCTGGAGACCGGCCGCACCCACCAGATCCGCGTGCACATGGCGCACCACCATACCCCGGTGGTCGGCGACCCGGTCTATGGCGGTCGCCTGCGCCTGCCGGCCGGTGCCGGCGCCGCCCTGCAGGCCAAACTGACCGGTTTCCGCCGCCAGGCGCTGCATGCCACGCGGCTGGAACTGCAGCATCCGTCCAGCGGTGAAACGGTGAGCTGGGAGGCGGGGGTGCCGGATGACATGGCGCGGCTTATCAAGGTGTTGCGTGAGGATGCTGAGGCGCTGCCTGATGGTGTTTGACGTACGGTCCGGTGGATAGCCAAAAGGCCTGGTGATATGACACGCCAGATCAATAGTATGCGGTCGTCTACTGAGGTACTCCCTGATGGTGCATGACTGGCTCGTTCCGGACTGGCCGGCACCGCAGACGGTACGCGCGCTGACCACCACGCGCACCGGCGGTGTCAGCGTCACACCCTGGGCCAGTATGAACCCTGC
>JBATJF010000508.1:0-3821 GCA_049668345.1 Gammaproteobacteria bacterium | reverse complement strand
CGGCAAGGGTTCGGCGGTCGCCGCCGTGGTCGGCGCCGTGGCCGGCGGCGTGGCCGGTGCGGCAGCCGAGGAAGGACTGACACGCCGCCAGGGCGTCGATATCACCGTGCGCCTGGACAGCGGCAGCGTCATCTCCGTGGTACAGGAGCAAACGCCGCAATCCAGCTTCCGCGCCGGCGACCGCGTGCGCGTGCTGACTGTCAATGGCGAGACGCGGATCGCGCGCTAGGCGAGGGTAATTCGGTGTCCAGCAGCATTCATGACGAAATCACGCCGGATTGCAGTGCCTTACACCTCATCCGACCTGCGTCTATTGCAAGGGCGCAGAGATATTTTTGTTTGTCTCTCTATCTCTCCTGCCGGCTTGCGCACGGCCTGCCCGGTACGAGTCAGCAATGCCGACCAGCCACACAATGATCAGCACGGCGTAGGCGCTGTTCAGGAGCGGGGAGCCGCTGTCCGCGGGTTGCCTTGCGAGTAATTCTGTAATACCGGTGATATCCGGTTGAATGTCCCCGCGCAGTATCTGATCGGTGATTTGCTGCGCCCTTGCCATTGTGCTGGAAATTACCGGGACCAGCGACGCCAGTGCGGCGCAGGCCAGTACCATACCCCGTACCGGCAGCTTCAGGTAGAAATGCCCGAGGCCGGGAAAGACGAAGGCCGATAACAGGGCTGCTTTCATTGACTTGCTCATACATTGCGTGCCGTAACACGGTGATTTAAAGAAAAACAGACAAGCGGAGTATAGAGAAATGAACGGCGGGGACGAGAGATTCTTTTATTCCGTCTGCCCCCTTTTTTTCGCCGGCTTTTCTTCCCCTCAGGCGTGGCCGAACATCGCAGGCAAACCCTGACGGGCAAGCATGCGCAGCGGCCTTGTATTGCCGGAGGTTTTGACAGCCAGGCCTTCGGGCCAGCCTGCGGCTGTCCAAATCCGCTCCCGGCGAATTTGTCCTTGGCGGAGCAAGGAAAAGTACCTCGCCCGACAGGTCGAAACATGCTGGAAAGCATCAGCAGGTTAAATCCGGAGTCAATTTGCTGTGGCAGCAGTCGCTAGCCAATGCGTCATTATTCACGGCTGGATTAACGCCGGCGCGGGAATGACGGAGTATTTTGTTCAGGTTACGCAGGGATGTTTCGAAAAGATCGCGCGAAGTACAGGGGGGTGGTGAGACCATTTATACGGGCATGGCCCGGGTCGAGAGGCTGGCCCGGGCCATGCCCGTAGCGGACTCGCGGAGCACTCCTGCAGATCTCACATGTGTCACGGGATAAATTGAAATCTCTGTGACCTCGGTGTCCTCTGTGGCTGTCTTTTCTCTGCGCCCTCCGCGTCTCTGCGCGAGATAAATCTATGTAAAATTCCCGCATGCAGCTAGAAACCCTCCCCGACTATCTCCGCCCCGGCCTCGACATCGTCGCTATCGGTCTCAACCCGTCGCTGCCGTCGGTGCATGCCGGTTTCTATTTCGCCAACCCGCGCAATCGCTTCTGGCGCGCGCTGAATGCCAGCGGCCTGTTGCAGGCGCCGGTCGTGCCGGGTGTCGAGGCCATGCAGCGGGTGTTCGAGCGCGATGGCATCGGCTTCACAGATGTTGTGAAGCGGCCAACCGCCGGTGCGGGCGAGCTGCGTGCGGCGGATTACCGGGCCTGGGCGCCGCAGCTGAAGGCGCGGCTGGCGGAGTGTTCGCCGCGCATTGCCTGGTTCCAGGGCAAGCTGGCCTGCCGGAATTACTTCAGGTACGGCGAGGCGATGCGCGTGTCGCTCGAATGGGGTCTGCAGCCGTTGTCGATTGGCGCCAGCCGGGTTTTCGTCACGCCGAACCCCAGTCCTGCCAATGCGGTTTACGCGCTGGATGAATTGACAGACTGGATGCGCCGGCTTGCGGCATTGCGTGCGCAGTTATAGCGGAGGTGGCGATGTTCCCTGCCGCGGGCGCGCTGGCCGATAACGTCGAATTCACCTGCCCGGAGTCGGGGAATGCAGCGTCCGGTCCGTGGTTTTGACGGACGGTTCGCGGGCCGTGATCTATACTTGTACTGACACAGTCTGCGGAGGATCTGGCGATGGCGATCGCATCCACTATATCGAATTACCTGGCCGAGCATGGGGTCGAATACGACATCCTTTCACATCCGCATACCTCGACCAGCGGAGAGAGCGCGCAGGCCTCACATATTCCCGGCAGCCGGCTCGCCAAGTCGGTGATCCTGGAGGATGACTTGGGTTATGTGATGGTGGTGCTGCCGGCTACCCGCCAGGTCGATCTTGGCGAGCTGCATCGGCAGATGAACCGCAACCTCGGACTGGCTACAGAGAGCGCATTGGGGCAGCTGTTCCGGGACTGCGAGATCGGTGCGCTGCCGGCGCTGGGGCCAGCCTACGGCATCGAAACCCTGGTCGATGACCTGATTGCGGAACAGCCGGATATCTATTTCGAGGCGGGTGACCACGAGCAGCTGATCCATGTCAGCGCCGAGGCATTCAGCATGCTGCTGGGAGAACGGGCCGGGCATGGACGCTTCTGCCACTGATCATTGTAAGTAACTGAATAATTATAAATTACTGCCCGATCGCGTGGGCGTCCCAGTCGGGGCTGGTGCTGCTGGTGGCTGCCGGGTGGTGGCGCTGGATCTCTTCTTCGACCTCGTGGGCACGCGGTTCGGGGACATCGACGACCAGCAGGATCTCGCCATGCGCGACGGCCTCGCGGAACTCGTTTAATTCCTTGTGGACGGTGCTGTTCAGGTAGAGCCCAGTCAGAAAGTTGGCGGCCATGACAGCCACCGGCAGCAGCAGCCACCAGCTCAGCCCGACAAACACCGGTGCCAGGAACGTCGCGACCACGGCGACGGCAAAGCAGACGGTATTGGCAGTCCAGGCCAGCTGCTGTAGGGAGCTGGTTCCGCTGCGTGATCCGCGGGTGGGTATGCCGGGCAGGCCGTCCATGCGGGTATGCTGGTCACCGATGGCGTGCATGTGGTCTATGTCGATGCCATGTCCGACCAGGTCGTCGACGACGGCGAGGGCCTGCGCCCGGTCAGGTATCAGGAAATACAGCCTCCGTTCCATCGTAAATCCCCCTTATTTGTATGATAAACATCAGCATGGCTGTTATACGGGCGACTCGTCCTGCTAGCGGATATGATTACGCGCCATCAATCCCTGTGAATAGCTGTCATCCCTGTAAATGCAAGCCGGCGCAGGCCTGATACTAACGTGGGGCATTACCTGCATTCAATCGCGGTATGCCTGTTGACTCTTGCATGAGCCTGCAAGACAATAGCGGGCTTGCATTTTTGGAGGGGTTCCCGAGTGGTCAAAGGGATCAGACTGTAAATCTGACGGCTCAGCCTTCGGAGGTTCAAATCCTCCCCCCTCCACCAGATGTTGTTGGATAGCAGGGTCAGGTAGTTATTCCTGGCGTCGGATTTTGTGACAGGCGGGTGTAGTTCAACGGTAGAACCTCAGCCTTCCAAGCTGATGGTGTGGGTTCGATTCCCATCACCCGCTCCAGTATGACAGGGTTTATTGCCCATATAGCTCAGTCGGTAGAGCACTTCCTTGGTAAGGAAGAGGTCACCGGTTCAAATCCGGTTATGGGCTCCATACCGTTAAGCAGGGTTGGATCAGTTGCAGGCTGTATATATTAAGGTAACACGCACAAACCGTAAGGGGAGCCAGGCGCGATGTCAAAGGAAAAATTTCAACGAACGAAGCCGCACGTGAATGTGGGAACGATTGGACACGTGGATCACGGGAAGACGACGTTGACGGCGGCGATCACGAAGGTGATGTCTGAGCTGCGCGGTGGCGA
>JBATJF010000507.1:0-8093 GCA_049668345.1 Gammaproteobacteria bacterium | reverse complement strand
TCGGCCGATGCGCTGACGGCATGGGTCGGTCAGCTCGGCGTGCTGGCACCGCTGGTATTTATCGCCGGCTACGCCATTGCCACGGTATTTTTCCTGCCGGGCCTGCTGTTCACCCTGGCCGGCGGTGCACTGTTCGGACCCGTATACGGCACGCTGTACAGCCTGACCGGCGCGACGCTGGGTGCCACGCTGGCATTCCTGATCGCGCGCTATCTCGTCCAGGACCGGATCGCGCAGCGCGCCGGCAGCCGCCTGCGCACCCTGGTGGAGGGCGTGGAGGAGGAGGGCTGGCGTTTCGTCGCATTCGTGCGCCTGGTACCGCTTTTCCCGTTCAACCTGCTGAACTATGCACTGGGACTCACGCGTATCCGCCTCTCGCACTACATCATCAGCTCCTTCATCTTCATGGCCCCCGGCGGCGCCGCCTACACCTATCTCGGTTATGCCGGCCGCGAGCTGGCCGGTGGTGGCGAGGACGTGGTGCGCAAGGCCCTGCTGGCGCTGGCGGTCGTCGCGAGCCTCGCTTTCCTGTCGCGCATTATCCTGCGCCTGCGTCGCAACCGGGCAGGGTGACCGTCATGCAGCGCCGGCAGGATATCGCGATCATCGGCGGCGGACCGGCCGGCCTGGTGGCGGCCAGCGTCGCCGGACAGCTCGGGCTGCGGGTCACGCTGGTGGAAAAGTCCGCACGGCTGGGCGGCGACTGCCTGCACACCGGCTGCGTACCCAGCAAGACCCTGTTGCATCTGGCGCAGACCGTACAGGTCACCCGGCAGGGCGTGCACGACGGCCTGCTGTCGGGCATGCCGGAAGTCGATTTCGGCGTGGCCATCGACCGGGTCCATGCCGTCATCGGGCAGATTCAGCAGCATGACGACCCGGAGCGCTTCCGCGGCTACGGCTGCGACGTGCGCTTCGGTGCGGCGCGCTTCACCGGACCCGGCGAGATCGCGGTAGAAGATGACATCATCCGTGCCCGACGCTTTCTGATCGCCACCGGTTCCACGCCGGCCATCCCGTCGATCGCTGGCCTGGCGGAAGCCGGTTACGACACCAACGAAACGATCTTCACCCGGCGTGAACTGCCGCGACGCCTGGCCGTGCTGGGAGCGGGCCCGGTCGGCGTGGAACTGGCACAGGCCTTCGCACGCCTCGGCGCCCGGGTGACACTGGTCGAGCAGGCAAGGCAGATCCTGCCCATGAGCGAACCGGACGTGGCCGCGGTATTGCAGATTGTGCTGGAGCGGGAAGGGATCGAGGTGCGCACAACCGCGGCCGTCCAGTCGGTGCGGCGCGAGGGTGAGAGCCGCCAGCTGCAGCTCGCCGACGGTACCACCGTCGAATGCGAGCGCATCCTGGTGGCGACCGGTCGACACCCGGCGCTGCTGGAGCTTGGCCTCGATGCGGCAGGCATCGTGTTCGACAACACAGGAGTACGCGTCAACGCGCGGCAGCGCACCTCGCAACGCCATATCTACGCGGCGGGCGACGTCTGCGGACCCTATCCCTTTACCCACATGGCCGAGTACCAGGCCGGGATCGCACTGGCGAACATGGTATTCAGGTTCCCGAAAAAGGCGGATTACCGGGTGGTGCCGCGCGTGGTCTACACCGATCCCGAGGTGGCCACGGTCGGCCTGGACCGTGCGGGGGCGGATGAGCGGGGGGTACGCTATGATACGGTCGAGTTTCCGGTACGCGAGATCGACCGCGCCATCACCGCCGGCATCGACAGCGGCTTCAGCCGCCTGCTGATCAGCAAGGGGCGGATCATCGGCGCCAGCATTGTCGGCCCGCAGGCGGGAGAACTGATTCATGAACTTGCGCTGGCCATGCAGGTCAATGCCAGGGCAAGGGATATCAGCGAACTGATACACGCCTACCCGACCCACGCACAGATACATCGACGCACCGTCAACAGGCAATATGCGCACCTGCTGCGATCGCGCAAGCTGCGCCTGCTGGCCTGGTGCATGAACCGGCTGTTGCCCTGAACCTGGATGTATACGGACAGACCATGCACGCAACCCTGCCACTGCTGAGCGAGACAGACTTCCCGCCACTGCCGCGCGCGCGCCTGCAAACCCTGCAGGTCAACCTGGGCTATCGCTGCAACCAGAGCTGCCTGCACTGCCATGTCAACGCCGGTCCCGGGCGCACCGAGGTCATGGACCGGGCAACGGCGAGCGCCGTCGTCGACTTCCTCGATTCAAGCAGCATCGAGACGCTGGACCTGACCGGCGGCGCACCTGAACTCAATCCGCATTTCCGTGCACTGGTCGAAGCCGCGCGAAGCCGCGGTCTCGGAGTCATCGACCGTTGCAACCTGACCGTACTGTTCGAGGATGGACAGCAGGATACGGCCCGCTTTCTTGCCGACCATGCCGTCAAGGTGGTCGCGTCCTTGCCCTGCTATCTTGAAGACAACGTGAATGCGCAACGCGGCGACGGGGTGTTCGGCAAGAGTATTGAGGCACTCCGGCTGCTGAATACGCTGGGCTACGGCCGGGCCGGTTCCGGCCTCGAACTCGACCTGGTCTACAATCCGCAGGGCGCCACGTTGCCGCCCCCGCAACAGGCGCTGGAGGCCGATTACCGGCGCCATCTTGCGGACGAGTATGGTGTGGTCTTCAGCCGTTTGCTGACACTGGCCAATATGCCCATCATGCGGTTCGGCAGCACGCTGGTCAGCCGGGGTGAGTTCAACGGCTACCTGCGGTTGCTCAGGGAGGCACACCGGGACGAGAATCTCGCCGCGGTGATGTGCCGTTCACTGATCAGCATCGACTGGCAGGGCTACGTCTACGACTGCGATTTCAACCAGATGCTGGATCTGCCCCTGCAGATCGACAAACGGCCGCGGCTGCATATCAGCGAGCTGCGGGACGAGAACCTCGAGGGCTGCCCGGTACGGGTAGCGCAGCACTGCTACGGCTGCACGGCGGGCCAGGGTTCGAGCTGTGGCGGGGCACTTGAGTGATTATCAACCATGACGTACAGAGACATGAGCATGAACATTGAAAGCAGTGTCCTGCAACGCTACTCGGAGGGCGCACAGGCGCGAGTGGAGGCGCTGTGCTGCCCGGTCGATTACGACTCCGGCCTGCTGGCCCTGCTGCCGCAGGAAATCATCGAGCGGGACTATGGCTGCGGCGATCCCTCGCGTTACGTGCAGGAAGGTGACGTGGTACTCGACCTCGGTTCCGGCGGCGGCAAGATCTGCTACATGGCCGCACAGCTGGTCGGCGACAGCGGTCATGTCATCGGCGTCGACATGAACGACGACATGCTGGAGCTGGCGCGGCGGCACCAGGACGCAATGGCGGCCCGGCTTGGTGGCAACCGTGTCAGCTTCCTGAAAGGCCGCATCCAGGACCTGGCACTTGACGTCGACGCGCTGTCGTCCCGCCTGGCGCAACATCCGGTCAGCTCTCATGCCGATTATCTCGCGCTCGCCGGCTGGGAGCAGCTGCAACGCAGGGAACGCCCGCTGGTGGCCAGCGAATCCGTCGATCTCGTGATTTCGAACTGCGTGCTCAACCTGGTCGACGACGGCGACAAACAGCAGCTCGTCGAGGAAATCTTTCGCGTGCTGAAACCCGGCGGACGTATTGCGATCGCGGATATCATCAGCGACCGCATGGTCACGCCTGCCATGAAACAGGATCACGAGTTGTGGAGCGGTTGCATCTCCGGGGTATTCCAGGAACAGGAAATGCTCACGGCCTTCGCCGATGCCGGTTTTGCTGCGGTGTGCTACGACAAGTGGGACGCCCGGCCATGGCGCGTCATCGATGGCATTACCTTTCGCTCGGTGACGCTGACAGCGCTCAAGCCGCAGCCGGCCGCAGCGGCGGACGCCGGCCGCGAGCTCCTGTATCGCGGACCGTTTGCCGCGGTGACCGGCGACGACGGCGCTGACTGGCAACGCGGCGTGCGGCGGACCGTTGCCGACGGCACGGCGCAGCTGCTGCTGCAACCGGCTTACGGCGGTGCGTTTATCGAGCTCTCCGACACGCCGGCGGACTGCAGCGTATCCGCAGATCCTGCGGTCGATGGCTGCTGTTCAACACCGCAAACAAGCCATGGCTGCTGCTGAGCGCGCGACAATCTCGGTCATCGTCCCGGTATTGAACGAGGCCGGTATACTGTCGCAAACCCTGCGCTGCCTGCAGCCGCTGCGCCAGCATGGCCACGAGGTCATCGTGGTGGATGGCGGCAGCACGGACGACAGCCTGGCAGAGGCCGCCTCAATGGCGGACAGGATATTGCAAACCGCACCCGGCCGGGCAGTGCAAATGCACGCCGGCGCGCTTGCTGCAAAAGGTTCCATTGTGTGGTTCCTGCATGCCGACACGCTGGCGCCGGCGGAAGCCGATTCCCTGATTCACGACTCGCTGGCCGCGGGGGACGCCGCGTGGGGCTGGTTCGATGTGCACCTGTCGGGTGGACAGCGGCTGCTCGCCTGTGTGGCCTGGCTGATGAACCGGCGCTCGCGCCTGACCGGCATCGCCACCGGTGACCAGGGCATTTTCGTGCAACGCGCACTGTACGATCAGGCCGGCGGATTCCCGCAACTGCCGATCATGGAAGACATCTCGCTGAGTCGCCGCCTGAGGCAACTGGGACGGCCGGTGCAGATTGCCACGCCGCTGCTCAGTTCGTCGCGACGCTGGGAAAAACACGGCGTGCTGCGCACCATCTTCACCATGTGGGGCCTGCGGCTGGGCTATTTTCTCGGCATCGCCCCGCAACGCCTGGCACGTTTCTACGCCGTGCATCGAACATGAAATATCCCCGGTGCCGGCTGCTGGTCTTCAGCAAGGCACCTGTGCCGGGCCAGGTGAAGACCCGGCTGATTCCGTTGCTTGGCGCCGGGGCCGCCGCGGAACTGTATGCAGACATGCTCGAAGACACCCTTCGCAAGGCGGTCGAGGCTGATCTCTGTCCGGTGGAATTGTGGTGCACACCTGATATGCAACACGCACACTTCCAGCACTGTCGCAAGCGCTACCCGCTGTTACTGCGTCAGCAGGCGGCAGGCAACCTGGGCATGCGCATGTCGCAGGCGCTGGAGAGCGTCCTGCAGGAGGCGCGTCATGCGGTGTTGATCGGCGCGGATTGTCCGGCACTCGACGCCGGGGATATCGATGCCGCCATCGCAGCACTGGCCGCAGGCGCGGATGTGGTGCTCGGGCCGGCGACGGACGGCGGTTATTACCTGATCGGCATGTCCGGGCATCACCGCTGTCTGTTCGATGACATCGCCTGGAGCACTCCGCAGGTACTTGAATCAACCCTGGCACGGTGCCGTCGTCAGGGACTGGATTGGGTATGTCTGCCGGAACACCCCGACGTGGATACGCCCGGGGACTATCTGGAGCATTACGCCGGCAGGCTGATCGCCAGACGCGGGGACCGTATGTAAGCCTTAAAAAATAAGAAGAATTTTATGTTTTCGCTAGCGTGAGCCACCCCTCTGTTCTATAAATAACATATAAGATAAGCTTGATATCGAGATCGATCAAAATAATCCATATCAATGCCGTACTCAGGCAAGGAGGTAGCCCGTGAGAAGGTTGTATTTTCTGATACCCACTATCGACAGCGCCAAGAAGATCGTCGATGAACTGTTACTGGCGCGTATTGAAGAACGCCATATCCATATCGCGGCTGCCGATCATCATGCCCTGACCGAGGCACACCTGCCGGAGGCCGGTCTGTTGCAGGAGAGTGACTTTGTACCATCCGTGGAGCGGGGTCTGGCGGTGGGTGGTGCAACCGGCATCCTGGCCGGCATCGCGGCAGTGGCGATACCCGGGCTCGGCCTGGCACTGGGAGGCGGTGCCATACTCGGCATCGGCCTGGCAGGCGCCGGTCTCGGAGCGTGGATGTCCAGCATGATCGGCATATCAGCGCCGAGTTCGCGGCTTACCGAGTTCGAGGCCGCGATCAAGAAGGGTGAACTCCTGATGATGGTGGATGTACCGAAATCCCGCGTCGAGGATATCACCGACCTGGTCAAGAGCCACCACCCGGAAGCCCACATCGAGGGCACCGAGCCGGTCATACCCGCATTCCCCTGAGCGTCGTCACAGTGCCGGGCGCGCGCCGGCTGCCGCGAGCTGCGGCCGGCGCACGGTGTGGTATTGCCCGGCGCGGACCATGTCTACAACCTTCGTACAATAGGTTTGCCCTGCCGGATGCTGTAAATATAGGCTAAATACCGATAGTTACAGGCCACGACCATGAACGAGCGAAGAGACAGAAAGGACCGGCGACACAACGAGCGTGAACGCAACGGCAAGTGCAACCGGCGCGTCAGCCCGGATCGCAGGTTGAACAGCATTTCCGCGGTATGGATACCGATCAACCATATCTATCTGCATCCCTTGACCCGCGACGTCTTCAACAAGCACTGATCAGGGATCGATCGGTCGTGTCATCTTTACATGCGCAATCCCGGCGACCGCGAAGGGGGCGCCGTTTTCTCGAAAACCTGCCCGACGATAAAAACCGGCCGCCGCGTGCTGTGCGTGGAGACAGACGTCCGTCAAGCCACGGGACCCGGCCAGTTGCAGCAGTCGCGCCAGCAGCGCACGACCAATGCCGCAACCACGCCAGGCCGGCAGCACGGCCATCCGGCCGATCCGGCCTTCCGGCGTCAGTCTACCGGTAGCCACGGGGTCACCGGCGTCGGTGCTGGCCAGCACATGCCGGCAGTCCGCGTCCAGATCGTCCCATTCCAGCGCTGCGGGAATACCCTGTTCGACAACGAACACGGCATGACGCACGGCACGGATGGCAGCCTGGTCATGGCACCAGTCGGCCTCGCGCACGGTAAACCGGTCGATTGCAGACACGCCTGAAGCCGGCTGTCAGACAGCGCTTGCCTGGTCGGCGGCATTGCCCGTATAGGTGGCGGGGGTGAGTGCCGCAAGCTCCGTTTTCACGGCATCCGGCAAGTCGAGGGTGGCGATGAATGCCTGCAGGGTTTCGCGGTTGACGTCCCGGTCACGGGTCAGCTCTTTCAGTTTTTCGTAGGGCTTTTCGATGCCGTAACGGCGCATCACTGTTTGCAGGGCCTCGGCCAGCACCTCCCAGCTGTGATCGAGGTCCTCGAGGGTGCGCGTCTCGTTGAGCTGCAGTTTGCCGATGCCCTTCAGGCAGGATTCGCAGGCAATCACGCAATGCGCGACCGCCACGCCGATATTCCTGAGCACGGTTGAATCACTCAGGTCACGCTGCCAGCGCGACACCGGCAGCTTGGCCGCAAAATGCTGGAACAGGGCGTTGGCGATACCGAGGTTGCCTTCGCAGTTTTCGAAATCGATCGGGTTGACCTTGTGCGGCATGGTGGACGACCCGACCTCGCCGGCCACCGTCTTTTGCCGGAAGTAGCCCAGTGAAATATAGCCCCACACGTCGCGGCAGAAGTCGATGAGTATGGTGTTGAAGCGTGCCATGGCATCGAACAGTTCGGCCATGTAGTCGTGCGGTTCGATCTGGGTCGTGTAGGGATTGATCTCCAGACCCAGGCCGGAGACAAAGTCCGCGGAGAACGCCGGCCAGTCGATGTCCGGATAGGCCACCAGGTGGGCGTTGTAATTGCCGACCGCACCATTCATCTTGCCCAGCATCGGAATGGCGGCGACCTGTTCGCGCTGTCGCTGCAGGCGTGCGCAGACGTTGGCCATCTCCTTGCCGACCGTGGTCGGCGAGGCGGTCTGGCCGTGGGTGCGCGACAGCATGGGATTCCCGGCCCAGATATGCGCGAGCGCGCCGATGGCCTTGATGACATCATCGAGCAGGGGCAGCAGCGACTGGCTGCGCGCCTCGCGCAGCATCAGCGCGTAGGCAAGGTTGTTGATGTCTTCGGAAGTACAGGCGAAATGGAAGAATTCGCTGACCGCCTCCAGTTCATTGTTGCCGGCGGTTTTTTCCTTGAGAAAATATTCGACCGCCTTGACGTCATGATTGGTGGTGCGTTCGATGTTCTTGACGCGTTGTGCATCCTGCTCGCTGAAATTCCCGATGATGTCGTTCAGGACACGGTCAGCATGGCTGGTGAGCGCCGGCACCTCTGTAATCGC
>JBATJF010000506.1:0-6364 GCA_049668345.1 Gammaproteobacteria bacterium | reverse complement strand
AATCACACCCGTCGCGTTGCTTCAGGGTGTAGGAGCGCTTCGCAAGCGCGATCTGTTGCGGGCAGGAAAAATTCGCGGACAACGTCCGCTCCTACAGGATCTTTCGCTTTCCTTGGCGCCTTTGCATCTTGGCGCGAGAAGCATTTTCGCTTGATGTCGCAGCTCAGCGGCCGATGACCGTGACATCTCCCATGTAGGGTTGCAATGCCGGCGGTATGCGAATCGAGCCGTCTGCCTGCTGGCAGTTCTCCATGACCGCGACCAGCGTGCGGCCGACGGCCAGTCCGGAGCCGTTCAGCGTGTGCAGCAGTTCCGGCTTGCCGGTCTCCGGGTTGCGCCAGCGCGCCTGCATGCGGCGCGCCTGGAAGGCCTCGAAATTGCTGCACGAGGAAATCTCGCGGTACTTCTGCTGGCCCGGCAGCCAGACCTCCAGGTCGTAGGTCTTGGCGGCAGAAAATCCGATATCGCCGGTGCACAGCGCGACCACCCGATACGGCAGCTCAAGCTGTTGCAGGATGGCCTCGGCGTGACCGGTGAGTTCTTCCAGTGCAGCCCAGGAATCCTGCGGCCGCACCAGCTGCACCATCTCCACCTTCTCGAACTGGTGCTGGCGGATCATGCCGCGCGTATCCTTGCCATAGGAGCCGGCTTCGGAGCGGAAGCACGGCGTGTGGGCAGTAAAACGCAGCGGCAGGTCGGCGGCGTCGATGATGGTGTCGCGGGCCAGGTTGGTGACCGGCACCTCGGCAGTCGGGATGAGGTAATACGCGTGCTCGCCGGCAGTCCGGAACAGGTCTTCCTCGAATTTCGGCAACTGCCCGGTACCGCGCAGGCTGTCGGCGTTGACCAGGTACGGCACATACACTTCGCGGTAGCCGTGCGCTCGGGTATGCGTGTCGAGCATGAACTGGATCAGTGCCCGATGCAGGCGTGCCAGCGGACCCAGGATGACGCTGAAGCGGGAACCGGTGAGCTTGGCCGCCATTTCGAAGTCGAGCAGGCCGAGGGCCTCGCCGAGATCGACGTGGTCTCTGGGCTCGAAATCGAATGATGGCGGCTCACCCCAGCGCCTGATTTCGGGATTGTCCTCCTCGCCCCTGCCCTCCGGCACGCTCTCGTGCGGGAGATAGGGGATATCCAGCAGGACGGCAGTGAGGTCGTCCTGCAGCGCGGCAAGCTGTTCCTCGGCGGCCTTGAGCTGGTCGCCGAGCCCCTCGACCTCTGCCAGCAGTGGCGCGATATCCTCGCCCGCGGCCTTTGCCTTGCCGATGCCTTTCGAGCGTGTGTTGCGTTCGGCCTGCAGTTCCTGCGTCTGCACCTGGATGGCCTTGCGCCGCTCCTCGAGCGCCCGCAGCGCGACGCTATCCAGTGCGTAGCCGCGCCGGGCCAGTTGTGTTGCGATGGCATCGAGTTCGGTGCGCAGGAGTCGGGGATCGAGCATGGCAGTCCTTGTGGGAGATGTCGGGTTAACGATTCAGGGACAGGATTGTAATGCAGGAGCCGGCAGGCTGGCGAATGCCCCCTTTCTGCGACAGTCGCGGCCGGCCGCGCGCGGGTGGTCTAGGAGCCTGTCCGAGTAATCATGCCGCTACTGCGGCGGTGTTCTTTCGGTCCATATTTCCGATCCTTTTCGTCACAGAGTGCCTACCATGCTCCTCAAAGGATCGAAAATCTGCCCTCGAAATCCTACGCGCCTCGCTACGCGCAGATTACTCGGACAGGCTCCTAGGCCTGCAGCGTGGCTGGCCAGCTGACGATGTGACCCGGCTCGAAATCCCTGCCGATGTGCGCCAGGATATTCTTGACCCGCTGCGGTTCATCAAAGAATTCAACCACCAATGGCAGATCCAGTGACATGTCCAGCAGGCTGGATGAATGCAGCTTGCCGGACCGGCCAAAGCCGCTGATGCCACGGAACACGGTCACGCCCCGGACCTTTTCCTCGTCGTGCAGGCGTTTGAGCAGGCCTGCCAGGCGGCCCTCGCCTTCGGTCAGGTAGACGCGGACAAAGATAACCTCGAGTTCGTTCATAATTGCCTCGCAGCGAATACGCCGACGCCCGCGGCGGAGATACACACAATCACGCTGGCCAGGACATTGGCCAGCGCCCTGCTCACCTGCCCGGATTCCAGCAGGTTCAGCGTTTCGATGGAAAAGGTCGAGAAGGTGGTGAACGCACCTAGCACACCGATCATCAGGAAGGCGCGCAGTGCGGGGCCCGCGGCCATGCGCTCGATGAGCCAGATATACAAAAAGCCCATCAGCAGACTCCCGATGACGTTGACCGTCAGGGTGCCATAGGGAAAGGCCGCGCCGAGCCGTCCATGCACGGCCACCGAGGTCCAGTAGCGCAGCAGCGCACCGATGGCACCGCCGGCGGCAATGGCAAGGAGCTGGTTCATGTCCGCTCGGCCCTGTTCATGCGGTTATGGTACCGCCGTTAGTACGGACAGGCACGCTTGATTTCGCCGCTCTGTGGAGCATGCGATTCACAGACGCGTCCGCTCCTGCGGACATATGATTATCCTGTAGGAGCGCATCGCATGCGCGAATGGCCGGGTCAAACCCGTCCGCGGACGCGGTCCGCTCCTACGGTTTCTTGCCGGAATGTTTGCGGTCCAGCTCGCGCAAATGCGCCAGCTTCTCGGCAATCTTTATTTCCAGGCCGCGCGGCACCGGCCGGTAGTAGTGCGGCATCCCCATGCCGTCCGGGAAATAGGTCTCGCCCGCCGCGTAGGCCTCGGGTTCATCATGTGCGTAACGGTACTCACGACCGTAGCCGAGTTCTTTCATGAGCCGGGTCGGTGCATTGCGCAGGTGCACCGGCACCTCCAGCGAACCGGTCTTGCCGATCTCGCTGCGCGCCGCGTTATACGCCATGTACGCGGCGTTGCTCTTGGCCGCGCAGGCCAGGTAGAGCACGGCCTGTGCCAGCGCCAGCTCGCCTTCCGGGCTGCCGAGACGCTCCTGGACGTCCCAGGCGTTCATGCACAGTTGCAGGGCACGCGGATCGGCATTGCCGATGTCCTCCGACGCCATGCGCACGATCCGTCGCGCGAGGTAGACTGGATCGCAACCGCCATCCAGCATGCGCACCAGCCAGTACAGTGCTGCATCGGGACTGGAGCCGCGCACCGATTTGTGCAGCGCGGAAATCTGGTCGTAGAAATCGTCGCCACCCTTGTCGAAGCGCCGGGTGCCGCCGCTGATGACCTCGTTGAACACGGTCTCGGGTATGACGGCCTTGCCGACAGCCTCCTCGGCGAGATCGGCGGCTATTTCCAGCAGGTTCAGTGCGCGGCGCGCGTCGCCATCCGCGGCCACGGCCAGCCGGTCGAGCCAGTCATCGGCAATGGCCAGCCGGCGAGCACCCAGCCCGTGGTCGGAATCGGCCAGTGCGGCATCGATGATGGCACGCAGTGCCCCGGGCTCCAGCCGTTTCAGCACGTAGGTGCGCACGCGTGACAGCAGGGCGCTGTTCAGCTCGAATGACGGGTTCTCGGTGGTGGCACCGATGAAGATGAGCGTGCCGTCCTCCACATAGGGCAGGAAGGCGTCCTGCTGCGACTTGTTGAAGCGGTGTGCCTCGTCGACGAACAGGATGGTTGGACGCCCTTCCAGGTCGCGTACCTGCTGGGCGGTGGCGACCGCGGTGCGGATTTCCCTGACCCCGGCCAGTACCGCCGACAGGGTGAGGAATTCCGCGTTGGTCTGTTCGGCCAGCAGCCGTGCCAGCGTGGTCTTGCCGGTGCCCGGCGGGCCCCACAGCACCATGGAATGCAGGTTGCCCTCCTCGATGGCGCGGCGCAGCGGCTTGCCTTCACCGAGGATATGCGGTTGCCCGGTAAAGGCTGCCAGGGTGTGCGGACGCATGCGGTCGGCCAGCGGCCGGTAGGGTTCGGCGTGGCACGTCATGAAGTCACGCGTCAGTCAGCGTCTCCGATGACATCGGCCCCTGGTGGCGGCACGAAGCGGAAGATGTCCTGCCCGACAGGTGAATTGCGTAGCACGTTGGAAAAGCTGAAGGTCGTGGTGTTGCCGAAGGTGTCATGCGCCTCGATCCGGGTCAGCAACCCGTCGGCAAAGGCGAGCGTAAGCGAGGTGATATTGCTGTCATCGGTGCGCGGGGTCAGCTGCACCTCGTTGGCCGCCAGTTCCTCGAAGGTGAATACCTGTTCCAGCGGCTTCGTGCCACTCAGCAACATCGCCGGTGTTGCAGTCAATACCTCGCTGGCGTCCTGCACGGTGACCTGTTCCAGGTCTTCGTCGTAGGACCACACCCGCGTACCGTCGGCGACCAGTTGCTGCCTGTAGGGCGTCAGGTAATCCCAGCGAAAGCGACCGGGGCGCATGATCCACATGTGTCCCTGCGATGATTGCACGGATTGCCGGTTGGCATCGACGACCTGCTGGTCGAAGTCCGCCTGCAGTGTGGCCAGATCGTTGAAGAATCGATCGACGTAGGCCGGCGCGGGGCCGGACAGCACGGGGGTTGCAACAATAAACAGGCCGGCGCACAGGGCCCTGAGCAGGTGGATGTACATAACTTACTCGGGTGCTGGCGGCGCCAGCACCTCGCGGCTGCCATTGGTTTCCATGGGGCCTACGACACCGGTATCTTCCATATGTTCAATCATGCGCGCGGCACGGTTATAGCCGATCTTGAGGCGGCGCTGCACGCCGGAAATGGATGCCTTGCGGGTCTGGGTCACGATCATCACCGCCTGGTCGTAGAGCGGGTCCGACTCGGTGTCGTCGCCCGTGCCGCCACCGTTGGCCGGTGACAGGCCGGGCACCGGCTCGCTGGACATCTCCAGGATCTCGTTCATGTAGTCCGGTTCCGAGCGGCCCTTGAGGTGGGCCGTGACCTTGTGCACCTCCTGGTCGGAGACAAAGGCGCCGTGCACACGAACCGGCACGCTGGTGCCGGGCGCGACGTAGAGCATGTCACCGTGACCGAGCAGCTGCTCCGCACCCATCTGGTCGAGGATGGTGCGCGAATCGATCTTGGACGACACCTGGAAGGCGATGCGGGTCGGTATATTGGCCTTGATCAGGCCGGTAATGACATCCACCGAGGGCCGCTGCGTGGCGAGGATCAGGTGCACCCCGGCGGCACGCGCCTTCTGTGCGAGCCGCGCGATCAGCTCCTCGACCTTCTTGCCCACCACCATCATCATGTCGGCGAGCTCGTCGATGACGATCACGATATACGGCAGTACCTGCAGCGTCGGGTGTTCGGTACCTTCCAGTGCCTCTTCGGGGTTGAACAGCGGATCCGGGATCGGCTCGCCGGCCTCGATGGCCTCCCTCACCTTGCGGTTGTAACTGGCGATATTGCGCACACCCATAGCCGCCATCAGGCGATAGCGGCGCTCCATTTCCCCGACACACCAGCGCAGGGCGTTGGCGGCCTCGCTCATGTCGGTAACCACCGGCGTGAGCAGATGCGGAATGCCCTCGTACACGGAGAGTTCGAGCATCTTCGGATCGATCATGATCAGACGTACATCTTTCGGCAGCGTCTTGTACAGCAGGCTCAGGATCATGGCGTTGATGCCGACCGACTTGCCGGAACCGGTGGTGCCGGCCACCAGCAGGTGCGGCATCTTGGCAAGATCGACCACCAGGGGCACGCCGCTGATGTCCTTGCCCAGCGCCAGCGTCAGCGGCGAGGAAGACTCGTCGTACTCGCGCGTGTTGAGGATCTCGCCCAGGCTGATGATGGCACGGTGCTCGTTGGGAATTTCCAGGCCGATCACGGATTTGCCCGGGATGACCTCCACCACCCGCACGCTGATCGCCGACAGCGCGCGCGCGATGTCCTTGGCGAGGTTGCTGATCTGGCTGACCTTGACGCCCGGACCGAGATCCAGCTCGAAGCGGGTGATGACCGGGCCGGGATTGACCGCGACCACCTCGACCTCGATGTTGAAGTCGAGCAGCTTCATCTCCACCAGCCGCGACATGGCCTCCAGCGCGGCTTCCGAATAGCCGGCCTGCGACTCGCGCGGCTCGTCGAGCAGCGACAGCGGCGGCAACTCGCTGTCGGCCGGCGGGTCGAACAGCGGTACCTGGCGTTCGCGTTCCTTGCGGTCGCTGGTGGCCGGCTTGTTGATGACCGGTTCAATGCGCACCGGCTTGCGGTCGGCAAACTTCTTCTGCACGCTCTCGATGACTTCCTTGCGTTCGTTGCGTGCGCGCCGTGCCGCCAGTTGCTCCGGGATCATCGCGCCGTAGGCGTACAGGTAATCCGCCGCGGTCAGTGTGTGCCTGCCGATGAAATCCATCACCGACAGCCAGGAGATGCCGGTGAACAGGGTGACGCCGGTCAGGAACAGGGCCAGCAGGAACAGCGTGGCAC
>JBATJF010000505.1:0-7232 GCA_049668345.1 Gammaproteobacteria bacterium | reverse complement strand
CGTGACCAGCGCAACCATCAACACCGCCAGCGCGGAATCGAGGGTGTAGCTGCTCCCGATCATCCCGGCAACGTGCTCGTACTGCTCGCCGCCGAGCACGATGTACAGGTAGCCCTGCACGCCCGCGCTACCCGGCACCGCGGCCGCGGAGAACACCTTGCGGCCCGTGCTGCTGCGCGGGTCGTCGCCCCTGACGGGGAAGCGTGCGTCGCCGGACAGGTAGGCACGAATCGGCCCCAGCGCCACGCGCTCGCGCTGCACCGCGCCGGGCGGTGCGTTGTAGCTGAGGATGGCGCCGGCTGCATCCAGCAGGTAGACCTCGATACTCGGGTTGATCACCATCAGCTGGTCAAACAAAGCATCCAGCGACGACCGGTTGATGCCCGCACCCTCGAACAAGCGGTGCTTCTCCACGATGTACGTGGCGAGATCACGGTTCAGCTTCTGCGCGACCTCCTGCTGGTAGAGCGTGCTGGACCGCCCGATCACCTGGATCAGGATCACGCCGACGACGCACAACAGAACAAACAGGGTCAGTGCCAGCCGGCTGTAGAGCGTGCGCAACATCACGCCATCGCCTCCCCGGCAGTGCTGCCGGCAAACTTGTAGCCGACGCCCCAGACGGTGAGCACATAACGCGGTCGTGCCGGGTCCTGCTCGATCTTCGCGCGCAGGCGATTGATGTGCGAATTGACGGTGTGTTCGTAGCCGGCATGGCCATAGCCCCACACGCTGTCGAGCAACTGGCCTCGCGTGAACACCCGTTCCGGGTGACTGGCAAAGTGCCAGAGCAGATCGAACTCGCGCGCGGTCAGCTCGACCGCCTGGCCGCCGATATGCACCTGGCGCAGGTCCGGATCGATGCGCAATTCCCCGCAATGCAATGGCTGGCCCGACGGCATCGCCTCCGCTGGCTGGTACTGCCCGGCGCGGCGCAGCATGGCATTCACCCGTGCCACCAGTTCCGGCACGCTGAACGGCTTGGTCAGGTAATCATCGGCGCCAACCTCGAGGCCGAGTACGCGGTCCAGCTCCGAGGTGCGCGCCGTCAGCATCAGCACCGGCGTAAAGACCTTCCCGTCGCGCAAGCGGCGGCAGATATCCAGCCCGTCGATCCCGGGCAGCATCAGGTCGAGAATGACCAGGTCAAAGCGTCCGGTCAACGCCTGTTCGAGTCCTGCCCGGCCGTCGGCCGCATGCTCGACCAGCAACTGCTTGCCGCGCAGGTTCACCATCACCAGCCGCGCGATGTCCGCGTTGTCTTCAATGACCAGGATGCGCTTTGTCATGCTCAAACAGACAGCCCTTGCGGAAAGAGATTCATAAAAATGACCTGTAAAGCACTGATTAACGCGGCATCGCGCGCAAAGCGAAGCATCCTGCTAAATCTTTCTTTATCAATCAGCTGGAGTTTGCTTCGTCATTCCGTTCCTCGCCATGACGGGTGATACGACCCGATCAGTGGTTCGCTCAATGCCAGCCTAGCAGGCAGCTATCACGCAAATATCACGGCCGTGACGCGTGAACCGGAGTCAGACACGTGGCCGGTAGCGTGCGTTTCCCGTACCGGGCATGGAGCGTACCGCGCACCCTGCATCGGGAGAGCGTAACTGCAGAGTGCGTTTCATGCACTGGAAATGATGCGCACAGCGCACCCTGCACCGGGTTTAGCTTAACGCAGGGTGCGTTTCACGCATCGGGATGGCATACACAGCTCATCCTGCATCGGCAAAGCGTAATCGCAGATAGTTGGAGATCCAGTCACGCAACACCATCCCGTGATCGAATTGTGATTGTTACGGGATGGTTCCGTGAACTCTCGAGACTAGTCTTTCATTGCGTATTCCCGGACCTCGCTTGCAACCCGGGCCCAACCAATGGTCAGTTTTTTCAGGAGGAACACGATGAAAGCAAACTTCAAAACCCGATTATCCGTCATGGCGGGGCTGGTAACCGCATTACTCGGTACAGCGGCGCTGGCTGCCGATTACAGTCGCGGCCATACCTATGATGTCACCATTACCAACCTGACCCGGGGCGTATCCTTTACCCCCATCCTCGTGGCCAGTCACCGGCCGGCAGATCACCTGCTGTTCAACGCCGGCGAGGCGGCCAGCGAAGCCCTGGCCGCCCTGGCCGAAGGCGGCGATACGATGCCATGGAACGATGCCCTGGACGCTAACCCGATCGTCAGCAGCACTGCCACGTCCGCCGGCCTGCTGGAGCCCGGCATGTCCGTGACCATCCAGATCATGACCGGATCAGCGCGCGACCGGATTTCCCTGGCCGCCATGCTGATCCCGACCAATGATGCCTTCTTCTCGTTCCAGAACCTGGCGCTGCCGACAGGTCGCAGCAGCAGCGTCGCGTATGGCCCCGCCTACGACGCCGGCAGCGAGCCCAACGACGAGCTTTGCATCAGTATCCCTGGCCCCGTATGTGGTGGTACAGGCGGCTCACCCGGCGCAGGCGGCGAAGGCTTCGTGCATGTACACAGCGGCATTCACGGCATCGGCAACCTGGAACCCGCACTATACGACTGGCGCAATCCGGTTGCGCGCGTCGTCATTCAGAAGACCAGGTAGTCGGGTAATGACGGGGCCGGATACGTTTTCCGATGGGAATTGTATCCGGCCCCCGCTGTATCACTTCACCGGCGCCAAAATGTGCTGGTACGGCGTACCCGCCCACATGATGTAGGGAACGGATGTGTCGGCGTCTGCGCTCTTCGGATACTGGTCGTAGAAGCTGGCATCGGCACCTACGACCATCACATGCGGACCGGTATTGATCCAGTGGTGCTGCCCTCGGGTTTGGTGGCATACGGGTCCGTGTTGCTGGCATCCGTACCGCCGGCCAGCATGTACATGAAACCGGACCTGCCTTGCGGAGGTGCGACATGCGCAACCCGGGCATGTACCCATGCCATGGCATTTTCATCCATGCACAGGGGATCGGGACCGGGCGTCGCGGGATTGTCAGCCATGCAGGTAAATCCATTGCTGCCGGCGCGCAAGGTACGCATGCTGCCATCAGCCTCCATGGCCACGATAGTGGCGTTCTGTGCCGCCTTGTCCGGTGCCGCAGTCATCGCACTTGCGATCATTTGCCCGTCAGTGGCCGGCGCCACCACGTTTTCGGCATGCACATTCACCGTCAACACCAGTGCCGATACCAGCAGCATACCGCTGCCGGTACTGTATATTTCACGCATTTGAGATTCCTCGGGTTCGGGATGCCGTACACCATGCCGGCGCTTCCCGCTGGTGCGCCGCGTACTGCTTCCGGGGCACGGGAAGTCAATGCGCCGGGGTAATCTGCAGCACGCGTTACACCGCTCTGAGTATAGGAAACGTCCTGGCTGTTTACCTGCCTGGAACCGGTCGTTTGTAAAACATATAGTTGCCGGGGAACCCGAGTCGCCCACAACACCACATACAGCATGGAAAATGGCAGGTTAAAAAAACGGGCCCGCAATCCCCCAACTGCCGGGCTGTCGGCGGGTTGTAGGATCGGCGGCTCTGGCACCTTTGTTGCCTTGGGGATCTGACACCTGTTATTTGTGATTGCGCTGGCTGCAACGCTGCCCGTGCTACCGACGGTGTCAGCTCATCGGGCGGGCAGTTCATGAAACTTCAACCCCGCCATTGCTTCCGCGAGGGGAAAACCCCTAATATCCCGGTGAGTCACCCATCTTCTGTACCTGATCCGCAACAATCGACATCGCACGAGGGAAATGCCAATGCAAACCGTTCTCTGGAAAAAAGCCGGTATATTCATGCTGGTGATCAACTTCATCTTTACCACCTTCCCCGCCGCATCCTACGCCGGCCTGGTCGGTACCGATGAGATACTCTCTGCCGCTACCCGCAACCAGCACATGACCGAGATCCAGAATGTACTGGCCCGGGATGATGTGAGAACGCAGATGGTGGACCTGGGCGTCAACCCTGCGGACGTGGAAGTTCGCCTGAACGCCCTGACCGATGCAGAGCTGGCACAACTGTCCACCGGGATGCGGGATCTGCCAGCAGGTGGCAACGTCGTCGCGGTGATCGGCATTCTTTTCATCGTGCTGCTGATCCTGGAACTGCTGGGCGTGACAAACGTCTTCACCAGGATCTAGCAAAGCAGGAAAGGGGCCGGGTACTTTTTATACACCGTATCCGGCCCCTGTACCCAATGGATGGTTGATATGAAGCTACGCTACCTGATAATTGCCTGCCTGTTGCTGGCCGGTTGCCAGTCCATGGCGACCGACGACCGCAGCTCGATCTGGTTCAAGATGCCGTCCGGCACGAAACTGGTGCTGAACCGGGAGCTGACCATTCCGGCGCAACGGGCGCATATCATGCTGCAGCACGGCAAGCTTCTCCCGGCGGCCAGCAGTTCCGAGGTTGCCTGTCGTTTCGAGGTCAGGGATCTCGGCCCCCGCGTCATCCAGCCCGATACCTTCCTGATTACCGCCTACAGCAGTCAGCAGGAGTGGGAAAACCACCCGCACACCAAGCGCTTCTACAAGACCATCCGACTGAAGTCGGAGCGCCAGACCGGGATCATGCCGATGGTTTGCGAATACTTCGACTGGCCACTTCAGGGGCGACCGGTCACCCAGGCCCGGATCGAGGAGGCGCTGGGCGATTATTTCACTTTCAGGTTTCCCGAGTGACCCCTGCCGGAATGGGTCCGGGCAGATCGTCTGGCCGAATACTGCTGCCTGCCGCAACCATCATTTCACAAGGTAGACACCGGCAGCAGGCTCGGATGTGAGCACATTCATCCGGGTGCCTCCGAACCCGATGTTATCCATACGTCTTGCCAGCGACGGGACGGGATCACCGCAACGGTCCTCGGCGGACACGGTCTGCGCAAGCCAGTGGCCGACAGTGTCGGCCTGCAGACCGGCGCGCAACACCGAGGCCATGCCTGTATGTATCTTGTCCAGGACCCGGCTATTCCTTGCCGCATATTTCCTGACGACAGGCCAGTATTTCTCCCTGAGGTAGTATTGGCACACCATCTGGGTGGTGATCGTGTCCAGCACTTCCTCGTCGCTGAACAACTCCATCGCATAGTGGTCCGCGGCCAGTTCGTCGAGGCATGCCGCGGGCGCGGTGATCATGTTGTAGACCGGCGCATAGACAGCATAAAACCACGCGACCGGCTGATAGCCGAACCCTTGCATGCGTGCCTGATCAAAGTACTGCGGCCATATGCCACGCAGCTGATAGAGCCAGTTTTCCAGCCGGTTGTAACGCATCGAGAACTGGCCGAGCCGGCGCGCCAGGGCGCATTGAAACCGGGTCACTGACAGACACTGCAACAGCGGCTGACCGATTACGAGCGTATTCATCGTGCATACGGGCAGCGCAAAGCGCAGGGTTTTCAGGATATCCATGCCGAAGTCACTGGACAGCACGATGCGGTCGATGCGGATACCGCGGTAGTGCCTGGACTGGTCCGCGGCAAGCCGGAACAGTGCCGGATGTGTCGCACTGTCGAGGGGATTGCCTGCGGACAACGCCGGCCTGAACCTGAACAGGCGGTAGCTGATCAGGGCGGAGCACGCACCCACGACCAGCCAGGTGAATACCAGACCCCAGGCCACGTCCGGGCCGTTGCTGGCCACCTCATAGAGGCCATGGACACTGGCGAATACGAGCCATGGAAAGAGCAGTAGCCAGAGATACCCGGCAAGCGCACTGGTGGCAGCAAACAGCAGGTAGAGTCGCGGATGGGATTCCGACAGGGAAAGGCTCCATGTGCCGACCGCCTGGAGGACGGGCTTTCTCCAGGCCAGCGCCGGCATGGAAAGGCTTTTCCAAACAGGATCTGCGGCGGTAAACGAGCGGGCCATAGAGCAATTCTAGTTATCTGCGAAATTCGTGCCGAGACAGCTATCACGCCTGGAAGTCGCGCCAGAGCACAGTTTTGCTGCCGGCGGGAGATCAAACGGCCCTGTCTGTCAGACCCGGCGACGGCAGCTGCGTCAGGCACAGGCAATCACCGGAATGAACAGGTATGCGGCTCCTGGTTATTCAAAGTAAACTGCAGACTGACCTGTTCCTGATACACGAAAATGAAAGCTCTACTTTTTACTATCACCCTGCTGACCGTGCTTGGCGGTTTCCAGGCGAACGCCGCTGCGGCGGACGATGTTGCAGCGCTGCTCGCGGCCGACGAGGCACCTTCGGGCGTCGTCTTCGAAATCGTCAGCGGCGACGCGGACAGGCTGGGCAAGTTGCTGCCCGGGGTGCGCACCGACATCGAGCGCCTGCGCGCGCGCTTTCCCGGGCTCCCGGTCGCCGTCGTCAGCCACGGCGAGGAACAGTTCGCCCTGACCACGAAGAACAGGGCAAACGAGCCTGAACTGCACGCCATTGCCGAGGACATGGTGACCGGCAAGGACGTGGACCTTCACGTCTGCGGTACCTATGCCGGCTGGTTCGGCGTCGACCCCGGCGACTTCCCGGACTATGTCGACGTGGCAGCCACCGGTCCCGCGCAGATCAACGACTACCGTGCACTGGGCTATGTCCTGATCACATTGCCCTGACAAGGCTGCCGCTTCCAAGAAAAAGTATCCGGCCCTTTTAATAGTCCCCGTGATGTCGATAACAGGAAGCAACCACGGCCAGCCCTGCCATGCACCAGCAAAACCCGCTCAAATCACTCAATAAACTGGTTTTCTATACCAGCCTGCTGTTGCTGCTGGCATCCTGCTGGCAGCGCAACGAGTTTCCCGAAGCCATCACCGTCGCACCGGCTCTGCTGGGGCCGCCGCTACAACACGCCGTCAGCATGCAGCCCTTCACGGTTGCGAATAACGGCACTGACTACCGAATCGAGCCGCGATACCGGTATGACCTGCATGGCCTGGTGGTTTCCTACGCCCACCATAACGGCAACTACAGCCTGCACCGCCTGTGGAATGACCATATCAATATCGCCGATGTGTGCGTGGTCTGGAGCGACAATACCAACGGTTCCGATCTGAACCGCATCAAATTCTGGAACGGAAAATTTACCTGCAACTTCAGGACCGATGATGCCGGCGTCTGGGAACGCTTCAGGCAAGACCAGATATCCAACAACCACCTGCTGACGGACGACAGCCGCCTGCGCAAACAGATCAAACAGCTGCGCATCGGCGACCAGGTCCGGATCCAGGGCTGGCTGGTCAATTATTCCAATGACGCGGGATTTTCCAGGGGCACCAGCACCACCCGCAG
>JBATJF010000504.1:0-4395 GCA_049668345.1 Gammaproteobacteria bacterium | reverse complement strand
TCGAGGGCGGCGCGCAGGAATTTACCGGCGACTTCACGCTGGCCGCGCTGCCGCTGGCTTACTTTTCCGGGCTGTTACCCGAGCGCGTCAAGCTGCAGGGTGAGCTGAGCGGGCGTGGCGAGTTCGGCAGGCTGGCCGGACAGTCCGCAACGGTTGCGATGCAGCTCGACAGCACGCCGATACAGCTCGACCTGCCGCAAGATGAAGCCGGCCAGGAACAGCAGTTCAGCTTCGCGCCCGCCCGGGCGGCATTCAGCCTGGCGCGCAACAAGGCGGCGTTGTCGGTCGACCTGCCGTTGGCGGAAGGCCCGGGCGGCGTGCATGCCAGCGCCGAACTGGCGATACCCGCCGCCGGCGACTGGCTGCAGGGCACCTTGCTGGGCGAGCTGTCGCTCGACTGGCCGGATATCGGCCTGCTGTCGCGCTGGACCCCCGAGGTGAGGGATCTGCGCGGGCGCATCGACGGTCGCATGCAGATCGAAGGGACACCGGCGGCGCCGCGCCTGGAGGGCCGGCTGGCGCTGAGCGAGGGGGCGGCGACCCTGGTAACGCCGGGCCTGGAGCTCGCTGACGTCGGTATCGAGCTTGCCGGACAGCCGGCCGGCGATATCCGCATCACGGCGTCGGCACGTTCCGGCGGCGGTAGCTTGCAGATCGATGGTTTCGCCAATCCCGTCGAGCGTACGGCGACCCTGGCCTTGCGCGGCGAGAAATTCCAGGTCATGAACACGCCGGAGGCCAGTGTCACCACCACACCCGATCTGCAGCTCGCCGTGGACAGTGAACAGGCCAGTATCACCGGGCGCATCGATATCCCGAGTGCGCAATTGCGACCGCGCAGTCCGCCGCCCTCGGCGGTCAGCGTGTCGCCCGACCAGGTGATTGTCGAGGAGGGCGGGCAGGACGCGACACAGGAGCGTTATCCCGTCACCGCCCGCGTGCGCATCGTGCTGGGAGACGCCGTCGACATCGACGGCCTCGGGCTGAGCGGCAAGCTGCACGGCGATGTGCAGGTGATCCAGCTACCCGTGCAGCCGGCCACGGCCAGCGGCGAACTGTCGATCAGCGACGGGCACTACGAGGCCTATGGCCAGAATCTGGCTATCCGCACCGGGCGCCTGTTGTTTTCGGGTGGCGCGGTGACAGAGCCGGGGCTGGACGTCGAGGCCGTGCGCAAGCCCGCACCCGACGTGCTGGTCGGCGTCCGGGCGCGCGGTCAGTTGCGTGCGCCAAAATTCACGGTGTTCTCCGAGCCTGCCATGCCGCAGTCGCAGCAACTGTCCTGGCTGGTGCTGGGACGGCCGCTCGACGGCGGGACCTCCGACAGCCAGCGTTCCGCCATGCAGACGGCGGCATTGATGCTGGGGCTGAGTGGCGGCGAGTCGATCGGCAAGAGCCTGGGTGAGGAGCTGGGGTTCGACGAGGTAACGCTCGGCAGCAATCCGGGCGAGGGCGTGACCCAGGCCTCGCTGCTGGTCGGCAAGTACCTGACGCCGGAACTGTTCGTTAGCTACGGCATTGGCCTGTTCGAACCGGTCTCGACGCTGAGTCTGCGCTATGCCCTGTCGAGACGCTGGAAGCTGGTCGGCACGGCCTCGGCGCTGGAATCCTCTGCGGACCTGATCTATGAAATCGAGCGGCGCAAGTAGGCGGCTTGCAGGATCCGCCGCCGCAGGCAATACCGGCCGGACCGGGAACTTGTGTCCATTTCAAGCCCGGGAACGTTGATAATACTCTTCAGGAACCTCTGATTGAGTCGTCATTGCGACGACTACAGGGATGCAGGAGGTAGAGTACCAACAGTAGGCGCCTTAGGCGACGCATGGAGCAGTTACCGAGGAGCGCAGTGACGAAGCAATCTCCAGCTGACTGATTCCGTCGTGACGAAATTGGCTTGCTTGTTGGATAATCGAACAAAGGACGAAAAGCATGTGCTGATTACAGCACAAAGAACCGATGCAGGCAGGAAACTGCTACCTTGTTACCTGTGTCATTTATTGTTTGTAGATCTGTCGGGATCATATGATTATGTTCGGTTGGAAGGCTTTACCACAATTTCGGAGACCGTGGCATGAATCACTGGATAGCGTTGATCAGTTTATTGGGTTATTTTCCGGGTTACGGGAAAGATATCTGTCTATCGATGAATGCCTGTGCGTCCGTTATCGGGTAAGAAGATGCTGTTGCTGAATATGATGAAATACCTCTTGTTTATATCGATATTTCTGCAAAGCCAGCCTTTATATGCCGGCTTGAAAATGCAATTCAAGTATCCGGATGGTTCAACAAACTGGCAGCACGTTGCCAACTGGTCCGGCGCCATACTGATCCTGTTATTATCCATAGCAGTCATAAATCTTTTCTTCACGCGGCGAAAGGTCCGTAAATCCAATCAGGAACTAAAGGAGATTCGTAGTGGGCTTGAGTTGCGTGTGCAGGAACGCACTGCCACGCTGGATGAGTCAAACCGTTTACTGAAAGAAACCAATAAACTGCTGGAAAACGAGATAGCCAGGCACGTGAGTACTGCATCCAGACTGCGTGCCTCAGAGTCTTATATAAAGGATATCCTGAGATCCATGCCGCTGATGCTGGTTGGCGTAAACAAGGATGGACAGATCACCCAGTGGAACAAGCGGGCTGAAGATATTACCGGCTTGAAAGCAGAAGATGTTCTGGACAGGAATCTGTGGGATACCTACCCGATAATTACCGTGTCGCCCGGTCAGGTTAGCGCAGCTATGGAGAAGGTTGAAACGATCACGATCAAACACAGCCAGCGCGGCCAATACTATTTTGATATCACCATTTATCCGCTTCAGGACCAGGCTGAAACCGGTGTGGTAATCCTGATTGATGACGTGACCAAGAAAATACTCGCCGAAAATATGCTGATTCAAAATGACAAAATTTCATCCATGGGTGAACTGGCGTCGTCAATGGCCCATGATATCAACACGCCGCTCCAGTCAATTCTATTAGACTTGAGAAGCTTTCAGTACCTGCTTTCTGATAGCAGCCAGTATATGAATGAAATCAAGAGCAGTGGTGTGCCTGAAAAACTCGGTAGTTTGTTATCACACGCCTATGAGAAAGGCGAAAAAGTGGCGTCAATTGTCCATAATTTGCAGGATTTCGCCCGCGGGCGCAGTGACAGAAAACAACTTTCAAATATCGTCGACGTTATGGAGCATACCCTGGAACTGGCTGGTGACGTGTTATCGGATCCGTCTAGACTCAAGTTCGTAGACATTCAGATCGAAAGAAACTATGAAAAAGATTTGCCATTGATACCCTGTTATGTGACTGAGTTGCAGCAGGCATTTCTGAGTTTGTTTCGTCATGCCTATGAGGCGCTGGGCCGGGTGGAAGATCCCGGTCATAAGCCAGTCATCAAGATCCAGATGAATGTAAGTTATGGCAGTTTCTGGATTAGAATCCAGCATAACGGTGTGGGTTTGACTAATGAAGAGCAATTGTATTTGTTCGAACCGTTCGTCAGAAAAGATACGCCTGAGGTTGGTTACGATGCAGGCAAGCGGCTGTCATTTGCGTACTTTATTATTACCGAGCAGCATCAGGGGCATATGGCGGTGACCTCCGATATCAATGTGGGCACTACATTTCATATACAAATGTTACTAAAGTAGGCTGATCGGAAGCGAGGAGTTAAGAGGAAAGAGCCACTGCTGCATGGCCTATGAGTACAAGCGTATAAAACTGTTCGATTGTCGATGTATCGGAATGTGCCTTGCCAGTGCATCCAGCGGATTGCCAAAAGTTTCGCGATTATTTATACCAAAGCAAAAATTTGCGCCCCTTTGGTCAACCGCTGATACTTGACGTTGCTAATGTCTGTATCTGTGTGCCAGTTCAACCGATCGATAGCCGCCCGTGAAGGTCAGGTTGTGGCTGTAATAGGTCGTAAAGACTGGATCAAAGCGAAGCAGCTGTAAAAAAATACACCAGGGAAGCGCTGATTGATTGAAGCATCCCCGTCATTGCTTCGTCACCTTGTCCCTCGCAATGACGAATAAACCAGCTTCGCTAACCCATTTGTACTAGTCCGAGAGGTGTATGTTTTTCTTTTCAAGGTTTCGATAGATTGGTGTTACCGGTTTGCACCATGGTCAAGAGCCAGGCGGTTTTTTCATGATGAACTCCTAATCCTCATGCGGCGGCCTCCGGGTCGCCTTTTTTCTTTTTGGGAACGGCAGGTTTCGGCTGGTTCCTGTCCTGGACGAGACGCTGATATAAGATTATATCGGCGGTGCGTGACAGACGGGAGTCGACCAGTTGAGCCCGCGAATCCTTATATAATGAGCGACTAAACAAGGACTAACGGCCCTAATGAGACCGTCAGCGTACCGTGTCTCTGTCCGCATTTCCTTACTC
>JBATJF010000503.1:0-3337 GCA_049668345.1 Gammaproteobacteria bacterium | reverse complement strand
TGATGACGGTGGTGGAAATTGCCGGCCTGCTGCTGATCCTGTGGGTTGCGCGACCGGATACCACGACCCTGCTCAACACCCTGTCGGCGCTGGCTTCACCCGTGGATGCCGGCAGCGCGCAGGGCATTTTTCTCGGTGCATTCCTCGCCTTCTACGCCTTTATCGGTTTTGAGGACATGGTCAATGTCGCGGAAGAGGTGCGGCGGCCTGAGCGCAACCTGCCGCGCGCGATCCTGATGGCACTGGGTATTTCGACGCTGCTGTATCTCGCCGTGGCCGTGGTCGCGGTGAGCGCAGTCACACCCGCGCAGCTGGCCGCTTCCGATGCGCCGCTGGCCTACATCTATCAGCAGGCAAGCCAGGCGGACCCGCTGCTGATCGCGGCGATCAGTCTGGTCGCCGTGGTCAATGGCGCGCTGATCCAGATCATCATGGCCTCGCGTGTCTGTTACGGCATGGGCAGCCGGGGCTGGGCACCGGCCTGGCTGGCGCGGGTGCACCCGGCCACGCGCACGCCCGTGCTTGCCACCGGACTGGTGACGCTGCTGGTCATGTTCATGGCGCTCTGGCTGCCACTGGAAAGCCTGGCCCGCGCCACCAGCTACTTCATCCTGCTGGTATTCGTACTGGTCAACCTCTCGCTGTGGCGCATCAAGCGCCGCGACGCGGACGGCTACCAGGGCTTCTCGGTTTACCGCTGGGTGCCGGCGGTCGGGGCGGCAGGCGCGCTGGGGTTCATCGCCTTGCAGCTGGCGAGCAGCCTGGCCGGTTCCGTGTGAGCACCCGCTGGAAATACCTGCTGACAGGGACGTTCAATCCAGAATCCCGCGGAGCTGACCCGGCCGGCACAGCTCCCGGCACACGGCAGTGCGGCATCCAGCCCGCAATAAACATACTGCGGGCACCCGATTAGCAGTAGAATATCCGTAAATACTTACCTTTCATCAGACACCCCAGCAGGCGGTACACCCCGAATGACCAATTCCACAACCGGCCTCACCAGCCAGCGTAAAACCAAGATCGTCGCCACCATCGGACCGGCATGCAGCTCGCTGGACAAACTCGCCGCCATGATCCGGGCCGGCATGAACGTGGCGCGCCTGAACCTCTCGCATGGCAGCCTGGAAGCACACAGGGAACAGATCGTGCTGCTGCGCGAGGCGGCCGAACAGGTCGGCATCAACATCGCCATCATGATCGACACCCGCGGCATCGAGATTCGCACCGGCATACTGGAAGGCGGGCCGGTCGAGCTGCTGTCGGGCGCCAGCTTCACCCTGTCCACGGAAAAGCGTACCGGCGACGCCAGCGGCGTGTCGGTAACCTACAAGAAACTGGCCGAGGAAGTCCGCGCCGGCACACCGATCCTGATCGATGACGGCGCCATCGAGCTGGTGGCTACCGGCGTCAGCGGCAACGCCATCAACTGCCGGGTCGTACACGGCGGCTGGCTGGGCAACAGCAAGAGCGTGAACCTGCCCGAGACCCGGCTGGCGCTGAGCGCCGTCAGCCCGGAAAACCGCGAGGATGTGGTGCGGGAACTGGGATTCGCAGCCGAAAACGATGTCGATTACATCGCCGCCTCCTTCATCCAGTCCGCCGACGACATCTACAAGATGCGCGAAATCCTCATCGAGAAAGACGTCAACATTCCCATCATCGCCAAGATCGAGAACAAGGCCGGCGTCGCCAACCTGCAGGAAATCGTGAGCGCCGCGGACGGCATCATGGTGGCGCGCGGCGACATGGGCGTGGAACTGCCGCTGGCCGACGTACCCGCCACGCAGAAGCACATCATCCGCACCACCGTGGCCGAAGGCAAACCCGTCATCACCGCCACGCAGATGCTGGCCTCGATGGAACACAACCCGAAGCCGACCCGGGCCGAGGCCAGCGACGTCGCCAATGCCATTCTGGACGGCACCTCGGCCGTCATGCTGTCGGGCGAAACCGCCGTCGGCAAGTACCCGGTGGAGGCCGTCATCACCATGGCCACCATCGCGCGGCGCGCGGAGGCCGCGCTGGGTGATTACGGCTACCTGCAGCGCATCAAGCCGCATCCCTCGCACGTGGTGACCGAGGCCGTCAGCCAGGCCGCGGTCAGCATGTCCGCCCATCTCAAGGCGGCGGCCATCATCAGCCTGACCGAGACCGGCTTCACCTCGCGGCTGGTCTCGAAATACCGTCCGGACATTCCCATTCTCGCCATCACCTCGTCCACCCGCGTGGCACGCAAGCTGGCCATGAACTGGGGTGTCATCCCCATCCTCTACAACGGCGAACCCGGTGACCGGGCGCGTCTCGATTTCGCCATCGAACAGGGCAAGGCGCGGGGCTACCTGCAGGCCGGCGACATCGTGGTATCGACGGCCGGCCACCACCAGCAGGCCGGCGGCACCGACCTGATCCGGGTGATTACGCTGGGTAGCTAGCCCGCATTACACACCGGGCCGGCCAGCCTGCCCCCGCGCATCGGGAACGTCGTGCAGCTGAAGCGCGGCGGTTCATCGCAACGACCGGCGCCGGAATCGCGCTGCAACGACGGCAGTACCTGACCTCCGCGGGTCGTGCCCGCAACTCACGTCGACCCGGCGGGACGCCGACACTCACAGCGACGTGTTATGCCGCGTCCGGTCGCGATTTTCGTAACGGGTCTGGCAGGGTACGCAACGCTGCACCGTCGGGGCCGCGCGCAGACGCTGGAGGTCGATCGCCTCGCCACAATCGGTACAGACGCCGTAACTGCCTTGCGCGATTTGCAGCAGGGCGGCGTCGATAGCGCGGATCTCGACGATATGCCGATCGATGCCGGCCAGTGCCACATCGACCAGCAGGTCCGCCAGCGCGACCTCCTCGCTGTCGTGGACCTCTCCGGCGAGTTCCGCATGGCTTTGCTGGTCCGATTGCAACAGGGCCTGGCGAACCTGTTCACGCTCCTCCAGGAAACGCTGTTTCAGGATCGTCCTGAATTCACTGGTCTGATCTTCTGTCAGCATGACTGTCTCCCGGTCTGTTTCATTCTTCGCCTTCCCGCGGCGTCTCTTCCCACTCTTCTGCCTCGTCGGCGATCAGCGCCTCGTTGCCGATGGTATGTCCGAGTTCCTGTTGCGGCGCACGCCAGTCCGCGGCGCTGGTATCGGTGACCTCCGTACCGAGATCGTCGCGTTCGGCGATATCGAGCGCGCCTGCCCAGTTCTCCGGTGCCTCCGCCGTTTCGATGTCCAGCTCGTACCACGCATCCGGATCAATGGCCTCGATGCTGCCATCGAAATGCTGTATTTCGACGACGCCGTCGGCGTCCTCGATGGCGACGACGCAGAATTCCTGCCCCTTGTCG
>JBATJF010000502.1:0-1730 GCA_049668345.1 Gammaproteobacteria bacterium | reverse complement strand
CGCCGGCGCCAGCCGCCTCCAGGTGGCGGCATCCTGCACCAGCAGCACCCTGACCGCGGAGTCGTCCATGATGTAGGCCACGTTGTCCGGCCGGTCGTCGGTGTAGAGCGGCACCACCGCCAGGCCGCAGCCCAGCGCCGCCTGGTCGAAATACACCCACTCCTTGCTGTTGCGCAGGTGCACTGCAACCCGTTCGCCAGGCTCGAGATTTTCCGCCGCCAGCGCCGCGGTCCAGCGCGCGACCTGCTCCCCGACCTCGCGCCAGCTGGTGTCGCGCCAGTGCATCGTTTCCGCGTCATAGCTGCGATAGGCCATGGCGTCCGGCGTCCGCCTGACGCGCTGGTACATCAGGCCATCAAGCGTACCGGCCGCCTCGATGGAGATGATATCTTCCGTCATGAGCGCCATACGTTATTATGTCTCCTGCCACTGGCATCAACGGGACCCTGGTCTGCTGGTTGCGGTAGAATACCCCCGTCAGAGTCAGCCCCGAAATACCATGGATATCATACTCAACGGTTCTGCACGAGAAGTCCCCGACCAGACCAGCGCCGCCGAACTGCTGCTGTCGCTGGGTTTTGCCGGCAAACGCCTGGCGCTGGAGGTCAATTGCGAGATCGTCCCGCGCAGCCGCTTCGAGCAGCACATGATCCGGCCCGGTGACCGGGTCGAGATCGTCCATGCCATCGGTGGCGGCTAAAAACCCCAGTTCCGTAATTGTCTTTGTCACAAGTATTCAAGAGTTATCCGCCCATGTCCACTCTCCTGCAATCTCGCCCCCCGGCCACTCCCATCGACGACCCGCTGGTCATCGCCGGCATCAGCTACCGCTCACGCCTGCTGGTCGGCACCGGCAAGTACAGGGACATGGCCGAGACCCGGGCCGCCACCGAGGCCAGCGGCGCGGAAATCGTCACCGTGGCCATTCGCCGCACCAACATCGGCCAGGATCCGAACGAGCCGAACCTGCTGGATGTGCTGCCGCCGGACCGGTACACCCTGCTGCCGAATACCGCCGGCTGCTACTCTGCCGAGGACGCCGTGCGTACCTGCCGGCTGGCGCGCGAGCTGCTCGATGGCCACGACCTGGTAAAACTGGAAGTCCTCGGCGACGAGAAGACACTGTTCCCCGACATCGTTCAGACCCTTGCCGCGACCGAGATCCTGGTGAAGGACGGCTTCAAGGTCATGGTCTACACCAACGACGATCCCATCATCGCCAGGCGCTTCGAGGAACTCGGTTGTGTGGCCGTTATGCCGCTGGCCGCGCCGATCGGTTCCGGGCTGGGCATCCGCAATCCGTACAACATCATGACCATCGTGGAGAACGCCACGGTACCGATCCTGGTCGACGCCGGCGTCGGCACCGCCTCCGATGCCGCGCTGGCCATGGAACTCGGCTGCGATGGCGTGCTGATGAACACTGCTATCGCCGGGGCCCGGGACCCGGTGCTGATGGCCTCGGCCATGAAGAAGGGTATCGAGGCCGGACGCGAGGCGTACCGGGCCGGACGCATCCCGCGCAAGCGCTTCGCCAGCGCCTCGTCCCCGATCGACGGAACGTTTTTCTGAACATTGCCTCGCGCACGACTACAGGGAGAAGGTGAGACCGTTTTTACGGGCACAGCCCGGGTCGAGAGGCTGGCCTGGGCCATGCAGGAGGTACGAGTCCATGGATGGACTCGGTAGAGCGAAGCAGGAGCAGGTGAGATCGCGCAGCGATCGAGAGA
>JBATJF010000501.1:0-9041 GCA_049668345.1 Gammaproteobacteria bacterium | reverse complement strand
GGGCAAGTCGGTCAACCACATCGCCAGTGCCAATACCTGCGACGACTGCCACAACACCACCACCTTTACCTCTGCGGTGTTCGATCACAGCGGCGTCACCGGCAGCTGTTCGTCCTGTCATAACGGGACCTCCGCGACCGGCAAGAGCAGCGCGCATATCAATACGAGCAACAGCTGCGAATCGTGCCATAACACAAACCTGTGGGCGCCGGTGCGGCATCCGGATCATACCCAGGTGGTCGGCACCTGCTTCAGCTGTCACAACGGCACCGCAGCCCTGGGCAAATCAAGCACACACATCGCCAGTGCCAATACCTGTGAGGACTGCCACAACACCACGACCTTTACCAATGCGGTGTTCGATCACAGCGGCGTGACCGGCAGCTGTTCGTCCTGTCATAACGGGTCCACCGCGACGGGCAAGAACCCGACGCACATACAGACCACCAACGCATGCGAGGCCTGCCACAGCACCAGCAGTTTCATTCCGGTGCTGCGGGTCGATCATGCCGATGTGCTGGGCACCTGCTTCAGCTGTCACAACGGCTCGACGGCGCCCGGCAAGACAGGCAACCACCTTGCCACCAGCAATACCTGTGACGACTGTCATACGACCAATGCCTGGATACCGGCAGTGTTCGACCACAGTGGCGTAACTTCGCCCTGCTCCACCTGCCATAACGGGTCGACGGCGACCGGCAAGAACCCGACACATGTCCAGACCAGCGGCCAGTGTGATGACTGTCATACCACCATTGCGTGGATTCCTGCCAGCTTCGATCACAGCCTGGTCACCGGGTCCTGTTCCAGCTGTCATAATGGCAGCACGGCCACCGGCAAGACATCGAACCACTTTATCACCAGCCTGCAGTGTGACGATTGTCATGGCACCAACAACTGGTTGCCGATCAGCTTCCAGCATAATTCCGGGGCATACCCGGGAGATCACCGTGCCAATCCGTCCTGTACCGATTGCCATACCAGCAACAACCAGGTGATCTCGTGGCCGTCACCGACCTATCAGCCGGATTGTGCAGGATGTCATGCAAATGACTATAAAACAGGTGAAGACGATCACCGGACCCTGAGCCTGGACCGGGATTGTGCAGGCAGCTGTCACCAGAGTTCCCCGGAGCACAGTGTGAACTCCAGAGACTGGTGATCCGGATGCATGGCAGGGGATGAAATCCGACAAGGATATTCAGAATTTACGGCGACTGGCGGTATTGTTCCGTGCGTGAGCCCTGACCTATCCGGCCTGGGACCACGTCCTCGATTTCGCTGACGTCAGGGCGTAGACGGGAGTCAGAGGTCAAGGTCAGTTTGACGTTACCTGTACGCTAAGTGAGCCATTTTTCGCCTGAGGCCTGCGAGGAACAGCGTATGAAACTGCAACCTGTTGCGGCGAGCCATCTGGAACGCGATATATTTCCGGGACGTAAAGCGCTAACGCCTCCAGGTGCAATCTGCCGCTGCTGCGGCCGGTGTGCCGCGGCGGAAATTTCGAAGGCGCAACAGCCTGATCGCGTTTTTACTTAACTCGTATTATGCCGCGTGGTGCAAGGTATTGATTCACAAAGATTAGTTTTATATTTTTCAACCACCCGGGTGCCGGTGTTTTTAACACCTGAATATCATTATTAAAAGCAAGAGAAGCACTATGAATAGCGCGAGGAGATCCAGGTCATACCTGGACAGCCTGCTGGCTGCATTATTGGTCTTGCTGTTTTCAGCTGGCGTCCATGCACAGATCGAGGTGCTGGATCACCTGGATGTTGCAGATGCCGAAGGTTATTCGACCGTGCGCATCTTTCTGAACATCCCGGTACAGCTCAAGCGTTTTGCCCCGGAAAAAAGCGGCGAGTTCATTCGAATCTTCGTAGAGCCGGCGCCTACGCTTGGTGCAGAAGGCGATGTTCTGTTTGGCGACGAGACTATTCAGTGGACTCCTAATGACAAAGTGCCGCTCTCGGAAGTCACTTATGAAAGTTCCGGGTTTGCATCCACAGTGATCAGTCTCCAGTTTGAGGAAGAGGTCGAGTTCGAGATATCACCCAGTCCGGATCCAAGACAGCTTGTGATCACAGTGCAACACAAGGGGGCAGCTCGTGCTGTGCAGGATATCGTAACCACAACCACCGCCAGGACGTTCCCCTATGCCATCAACCTGGCATCATCGATTCAGACATTCACGGCGGCAGAATTACCGAACCTCGATATACTGCTGTCATACCGGGTATACACGACGCAATTCGACAAGGACGGCAAGACCTGGAACCGGCTGCGCCTGGGCTTTTTCTCCACCAGGCAGGATGCCGAGACAGTACTGGAGAGGCTGCTACCGTATTTCCCCGGCGCCTGGGCGACGCCGGTGTCCATAGAAGAACGTGAAGACTCGGCAGAGATGGAGCTGGATAACAGGACCAGGGCAGTTAAGAGAAAAGCGCAGCCATCAATGCCGGAACCCAGTCCGGCAGCGCGGGTTGGCGGCAAGGTGACGGCAACGGAGCTGGAGAATATTAACGAACTCAGTTCTGAAGCTGAACGTCTGATGACGGACAAGGACTACGATAGCGCCATCCGTATCTATACGAAGATACTCGATTTTCCTGAAAATTCTTCCAGTCGTGATGCCCTGGAATTTCTCGGTCTTGCGCGCGAGCGCAAGGGGCAGCTGGCACATGCCAAGGCGGCCTACGACAGTTATCTGGAGCGTTACCCCGAAGGCGAGGGCGCGACGCGTGTTCGTCAGAGGCTGGCCGGGCTGTTAACGGCAACCAAGTCCCCGAAGGGGAAACTCCAGGCCGCGAAAGGACGGGATGAAGCTGCCAGGGACTGGGATGTGTTCGGTGGTTTTTCACAATTCTATCGCCGGGACGAGAACACTTCCCAGGTCAATGACGATGACCAGTTGACAACCGTCACCCAGTCATCCCTGTCTTCGGATCTCGATGTTACCGGACGCCTGAAAACCGGTGATTACGATCTGCGCACCCGCCTGACCGGCGGTTATTTGTATGATTTTCTCAATGATGGCACAGACAGTGAAGCCACTGTAAGTTCGCTGTATTTCGATGCCACAAACAGGAGTAACAGGCTTGCGATGCGCCTGGGTCGCCAGTCGCGCAGTACCGGTGGTGTACTGGGCCGATTCGACGGACTGCTGCTGGATGTCCCGATAACCCGCAAATTGAGCGTCTCGGCTACTACTGGATTCCCGGTCGACTCTTCGCGTGACGGGTTCGATGAAGGCCGGTATTTCTACGGGGTGAACTTCGCGCTGGAGGATTTTTTCACGGGATGGGATACGAACGTATTCGTAATCGAGCAGAAGGTTGAAGATATTCTCGACCGGCGCGCGGTGGGTGGCGAGCTGCGTTACTTTGATGTGAACCGTTCATTCTTCACTCTGGTCGATTACGATATCTTCCATAAGTCGCTTAATACGGCACAGCTGCTTGGTAACTGGACCACCGAGGGCAAGACGACATTCAATATTGTGCTCGATTACCGCAACAGCCCGATCCTTACTACCAGCAATGCCTTGCAGGGTGCAGTCGATCCTACAACGCTTCCAACAGATCCGCCTGTGCCACTGCTCACAATCGAGGAGATGCTGGCATTCTTTACCGAGGAGGAGCTCTTCCAGTTCGCGAAGGATCGCACCGCGACCAGCAAGCTGGGTACGCTGGGTGTATCGAGACCGATAACGGAGAAATTGCAGATAAGCGGCGATGTCACCCTGTCGAAGCTTTCAGATACTGTGGGATCGGGAGGTGTTGCTGCAGTGCCGGGTACAGACAACGAGTACTACTACAACCTGCAGCTGATCGGCAGCAACCTGATCAAGGAGGGTGACATCACCATCATCGGTTTGCGTTTCATTGACGCGACGACATCGGATACCACATCGCTGTCCCTGAATACCCGCTATCCAGTCAGCAAGGATTTCCGTGTCAATCCCCGGTTTCGTGTCGATTTCAGGAAAAACATCGATGCTACCGAGCAGTTTATCTACCGTCCCTCGGCACGGCTCACCTATAGCATCAAGCGCCGTTTCCGGCTTGAAGCCGAGCTGGGTGGCGAGTGGTCGGATCGCGAGATCGTCACCGGGTCGACCAAGTCGGAAAGCTGGTTCGTGAATTTAGGCTACCGGGCCGATTTCTAGGCATTGCGGCCGCTTGCCCGGAGATGACGCGTCTCATTGCAGGTAAATCACTGACTATCATCAATCCTGCAGCAGGCTGCTTGATTGAAGAGCATTTGGTTTGGAACTATCCTTAACTGTTCATGAGCGGAAAATTCGACAAGACACTTTCGATTGCGGTGCAAAAGCTGATGCAGCCACTCGTGCGCATAATGCTCCGTAACGGTGTCGCCTACGGTACGCTTGCGGAGTTGATCCGCAAGGCTTATGTCGATGTGGCATTCCGTGATTTTGCCCCGCCGGGGAAGAAGCAGACTGTATCGCGTGTCTCCGCTCTTACCGGGCTGACCCGCAAGGAGGTCAGCCGCCTGCAGGACTCGGGCGTGGCGGACGTGATGCTCGAACAGGCCCGCTACAACCGCGCCATCAGGGTTATCAGCGGCTGGCGGAATGACAGCCATTATCACGATGCGTCCGGCAGTCCTGCTGTCCTTCCCCTGGAAGGGAATGGCGCAACATTCACCAGCCTGGTCAGGGACTACAGCGGCGACATCCCCACCATGGCCATGCTCTCCATGCTCCAGGAATCCGGCAGCGTCAGTCTTTCCAGGCAGATGGTCCGGCTGGTGCGCAATGCCTACGTGCCCGGCAGGGATGCCGCCGGCAAGATCGAGATACTCGGCGTGGATGTTTGCGAGCTGGTTTCCACCATAGACCACAATCTTGTGGCCGCCCCCGACGACCTGCGTTTCCAGCGCAAGGTTGCCTATGACAATGTCGATCCTGCGTCTGTTGCAAAGCTCAGAAAGTTGTCGTTCAAAAAAGCGCAGGCCCTGCTCGAGCAGCTCGACCGGCAGTTCGCCGCCCATGAGCTCGAGGACGGGAGTGGCAGGCAGGGCAAGTATATAAGTCTCGGGATCTACTTTTACGAGCAGGACTCCTGAGGGTATGACGGTGATGTTTCCATCGTATTTGAGAAAATCAGCTCCCGCGATTTATCTGGCAGTTTGTGTGCTGCTCGCTTCGTGCGGCACCGGTGATATGCAGCTTGCAGGTGGTGGTATCGGCGGTACCGGGATTACCTCGGGGACGGTGACCGGTTTCGGCAGCGTATTCGTCAACGGCATCGAGTTCGATACCACGGGCGCCAGCAGAAACATAGACGATGTGGTCACGGTCAGTACCGGCTTCGATGACGACACCGTGCTGGGCTCCGGGATGGTAGTTTCGATTACCGGCACCATCAATCCGGATGGTGTAACCGGCAGTGCAACCAGTATCAACTACGATGAAGTGGTTAAGGGGCCGATCACCTCGGTGCCGGTTGAGGACCCGGATGGTGTACACAAGACCTTCAATGTGTTTGACATGCCAGTCAGCGTTGACAGGAACAGCACGGTTTTCGTCAACACGGACTACCTGTCGCTGCTGCTGCATGATGTCGTTGAAATCAGCGGGTTTTTCGATAACGCCGGTACGCTCGTTGCCACACGCCTGGCCCGGGAGGGTGTGCTTGGCCAGGGTACGGTTGTCGAGATCAGGGGAACGGTAAGTGCTTTCGACGGTATCGACACCTTTTCGGTCGGAGCGCTGACTGTCACCTTCGACGGGACCACCGTGTTCGAGGACCTGCCGGGAACCGTGACCAACGGGCAGTACGTAGAGGTCAATGGCGTGTTGCAGGGAGGTGCCTCGTTGCTGGCCTCGCGTATCGAGCGTGAAGACAGCAACCTGAGCTACTACACCGGCGAGATCAGTGTCCAGGGACTGGTGACCGTATTTACCAGTATCGGCAGCTTCCTGCTCGACGGTGTGCCGGTCGATGCATCGAACGCCACGTTCAGCCCGACGGCCCTGTCCGGAACGCTGGCCAACAACCAGCTTGTCGAGGTCGAGGGTACGATCTCCGGCGGCATGATCATCGCCGACCAGGTCGAGCAGCGCAGCGGGGAGATCAAGCTCGCGGGACAGGTAACTGCAAAAGATGTAACCGCGGGCACCATCAGTATTGAAATCATTACGGGACAGCCGTCGATTGTGGTTATGGTTGATTCTCAAACGCAGCTGGAAGACGAGCTGCTGCAAGTCAGGTCTTTTACACTGCTACAGATCAATAACGGCGATCCGCTGCTGGTGCAGGGATATATCGACAACACGGGTGGCGTCATTGCCGGAGAGGTCAAGCGCAGGATACTCGACAAGCACCAGCTGACAGGCCCGGTGAGTGCGGCGGGCGGCGACGCAACCAGCGGCAGCGTGACGATACTCGGGGTCACGATGTCGACGGACAACAGGACCGAATTCGAGGATCGCAACGACCAGCAGTTTCCCGGCGGGGGTGACGATTTCTACAACGAGGTAAGCAGCGGCGATATTGTCGAGCTGGAGGACGATATGCCGGTAGATGGCGTTGCGGACGAGGTCGAGCTGAAGAACTGACCCCGCGTGCGTGTCGTCAGCGGCGTCGCAGCCTCCACACGTGTTCGGTCAGCCCGCTCAGCCCCCGCTCCCTGAAAGCCGGGTTCGCCGCCAGGGCATCGAACTGGTCCAGGTGGTCGATGTCGAACTGTCCTGAAAAAAGCTGGCTGACTTCCCGGCGCGGGACGGCGAACGGTGGCCCGTGCATCTCCGGCTGCGGGTATTCCATCGTCACCAGCAAGCCGCGGCTTGCGGGCGGCAGCAGGCCGGCGAGGTGCGCAGCGTAGCGTGGACGCAGCGTCTCCGGCAGGGCAACCAGCGCGGCCCGGTCATAGCAGCCGTCAAGGGTGCCGAGCCGGGAGGCGTCCAGCGCAAAGAAATCACCGCAATGGATCTCGAGTTTATCGAAAGACCAGCAGCTGTACCCGGCTTCCTCGCGGATATCGGGGGACAGCGCGTTTTCCCGGAAGAAGGCGGCCACGGCGAGCGGGCTGATTTCGATGCCGACGACCGCGTGACCCTGTTCCCTGAGCCAGAGCATGTCGAGACTCTTGCCGCACAGCGGTACCAGGATGCGGCTGCCGGCCGGCAGGCCAAGGCCATGCCAGTGATTTTGCAGGTGATCGTTGATTTCCTGCTGGTGAAAGCCGATCTGGTTGGCTGCCCAGCGTTCATGCCAGAATTCAGGGTCCATGCGCGGTGCGTTCTCTGTTCGGTGTCGATGCAGGCAAGTGTACTGACCGTGCCGGTAGTATATAGTGTATAAAAAACAACTTGATGGTCGAGGCGGTAATGAACGAGCAGATCACCGAGCCGTTCCGTATTGCATTCAAGGGACGTTTTGAGAATATTTTGCGCTGGGAGCAGCTCGATCTGCTCCTGGATGTGCTGGGCGCAGACGCCGACGGGCTCTGGTATATCTACGCCGTCGGCGAGCCCCCGCCGGCAGCCCCGGCAAGCGGGGCACAGGTCAGGAAATTTCTTGCCGAAATCTTCCAGCTGCTGCGTACCGAACATGACGAGGACTACTGCGGCATCGTGTTCACCGACTCGAAGGAAGCGCCGACATTCGTTAAGATATTCGACCCCAACAACCTTGGGGTTTCGTGCGGTTACAGTGACAATCCGCCGCTGCCAGGCTGGATTCTCTCGAAACTTCCCCCGGTGGATATGAGTCAGACGGTGGTACTGTCCGGTAATCGCCGCCGCTGGTGGCGGCGGTTTTTGCAACATTGATACACAGGCTATTGTTAAATAAAGGAATATTTGTTGTTTGCTTGCGGGATATAATTTTTCTTCAATATACTTGTGGGCCCGGGTGTGGCGGCTACAACCGCTATGGCGTACACGTTCCAATCATTCTAATGGAGTTTCTCAATGAAAATAGTAACTAACGTAGTCATTGCCGGTGTCCTGCTGGGCATGAGTGGCGCGTCGCTTGCCGGAGATGCCGAGGCAGGCAAGGCCAAGGCCGCTTCCTGTGCCGGTTGCCACGGTGCCGGGGGCGTGAGCAGTAACCCCATGTGGCCGAGCCTGGCCAGTCAAAAGGAAGGCTATCTGGTCAAACAGATGAAGGCTTTCCGTGACGGCGACCGTATCGATCCCATGATGAGCCCCATGGCGAAGCCGTTGAGCGACGAGGATATCGATAACCTGGCAGCCTATTACAGCAGCCTGTAACCTGTACCTGGCCGGCCGGCCGCACGCGGCCCGCCGGCCTTTCCTCAGTCACTTTCCCGCGCCATGCGCTGGTTGAGATAGACCAGCACGCTCATCAGTAGTACGGCGCCAGCCTGGTGCATGGCCGCCAGCGCTACCGGTACATGCAGCAACAGGGTCGAAATACCCAGGCTGACCTGCAGCAAGGTGGTCGCCATCAGCAGGTGCAGGCCGGCGCGCATCCGGATGTCGAGCCGGCTGCGCAAGGTGCCAGCCCAGAGCAGGCACACGCAGGCAAATACCAGTGTGGCGAGCAGGCGATGATCGAACTGCACGGTGGCGATATTTTCGAAAAAGTTTCGCCACAGCGGTTCCTGCATGAATATCACCTGCGGTATCCAGTGTCCGTCCATCAACGGGAAGGTGTTGTAGGCATGGCCGGCTTTCAGACCGGCGACGAAACCGCCTGACAGGATAGTGATGAAAACCAGTCCGAACAGGAAGCGGATGCTTAGGCGTGGCCACCTGCCGGTGCTTGATGGTGGCCACGCACTGAACCACAGGCCCAGTGCGAGGTGCAGCATCCAGGCGTAAATCAGGATTGCCAGGCCGAGGTGCGCGGTAAGCCGGTACTGGCTGACATGCGGGTTATCCACCAGGCCGCTCTTGACCATGTACCAGCCGAGCAGTCCCTGCAGCCCGCCGAGCACGAACAGCGCTGCGAGTCGCGGCACCAGCGGGCGCCTGATCCAGCCCCTGGCCAGGAAATACAGGAATGGCAGCAGGAATACCGTGCCGATGGTGCGCCCCAGCAGGC
>JBATJF010000500.1:0-5187 GCA_049668345.1 Gammaproteobacteria bacterium | reverse complement strand
GTTACTAGCAGAGTGACTGATCCGGCATCAGTAAATTTAATAGCATTTCCAATTAAATTTACGAATACCTGCCTCAAATGATGTGGATCTCCAATGATGCGGTACGGAGTGTCCGGAGATATGTCACAATTCAACGATAAACCTTTTGAATCCGCTTGCACACGCATCATAACGATTATGTTATTCAAGAGTTTGTGAAGATCAAATTCTGTTTTTTCGAGGCAGAACCGACCTGCCTCAATTTTGGAGATATCAAGTACGTCTTCGATTAGCGAAAGTAATGATTTAGCAGAGGCATTTAGAGTTAAAGAGAGCTCTTTTTGTTCTTCATCGAGCCCTGTATTGCGCAGTAGTTCACTCATGCAAATTACACCATTCAATGGTGTCCTGATCTCATGGCTCATGTTCGCAAGAAACTGACTCTTTGATTTGCTTGCTTCTTCTGCCTGTGCCTTGGCAGAAGTAAGTTTACGTAAAAGTGACGAAAAAAATATTGGTAAGACAATGAGACCAATAAGGAGTCCTGTGCCTGCGGTACGTTGTTCAAGCCAGTAGTCAGTGTGTTGAAGAACAAAATAGAATTCAACTGCACCAATTATTGTAGCTGCAATAAGATAATTTTGGCCGTATCTGAGACCGTATCCAACCATTAGCCATAAATATATTGAGAAGCATATAGTCGACGCGTCTTCGCCTAGGTGCAGGCCATAGGAAAGCACGCTTAGATCGACTAATAATGTAATCGTGCGTCTCGCCGTACATTTTCTGGGTATAAGTCTAAAACTTAGGATGTTTGCTAAAGAGGCTGATAAAAAAATTCCAACAAGAACAACCATGGGGTCGGTTGTAATAGCTAGATTTCCAGATAAATGTGAATGAATTACAAAATAAAGTAGAGTCGCGCATAATATGACAACGCGAATGACTGCTTGTTCGTATTCGCTCTTACCTTCTTGCGTGAGCTTATAGTCGAACAGCGGCCGCCTGGAAATAAGGTCTTTAGCAGATGAAACTGAAAGGCGCATTCCGATTCACTTAGTTATACTTGGTCTTGAAATCCGGCAACAATCCCTGAATCTTTGCTACAGCGTCTATCTGCGATTTGAACGCATCCAGAATCTCTGGATCAAAATGCTTGCCGCGGTGACTCTCCATGTAGTCAAGCGCGGCCTGTGTAGACCAGGCATTTTTATACGGGCGCTCTGATACCAGGGCATCAAACACGTCAGCAACGGCTACAATTCTTGCTTCAATAGGTATTTCTTCGCCTTTTTTTCCATATGGGTAGCCGCTACCGTCGTATTTTTCATGATGTCCAAGCGCAATAATTCCACCCATCTGTAGAAACTTTGACGGGCTGTCTTTGAGGATGTCGTAACCAATTATCGTATGGGTCTTCATTATCTCGAATTCTGAGGGTGTCAATTTTCCGGGCTTCAGTAAAATCTCGTCCCGTATTCCAATCTTCCCGATATCGTGCATGGGTGCTGCCATCTCGATGACCTCGGCATCTTCCCGTGAGAGACCGATCTCCTCGGCTATAATGCGCGAGTACTTCGCCATGCGGATAATATGATTACCGGTTTCCTCATCCCGGTATTCACCCGCACGTGCAAGACGCAGCAGGGTTTCGCGTTCACGCATACGTACCTCGCTGGTCGCCTCGGCAACACGACGTTCGAGCCAGCGTGATCTGTCGCTGATAATTTTGTATTGCTGATGTTGTATCAGCATGTTCCGGCAGCGTGCGCGACATTCGTGATGATCAACGGGCTTCATCAGGAAGTCGGTAGCACCAACACCGAGTGCCTCATAGCGGACATTGCGATCCTCAATAGACGTGACCATGATGACCGGCACATGAGCAGACGAGGGATTCAAGCGGTACTTGCGGATAAATTCAACACCATTCATCTCCGGCATCTTGTAGTCAACCAGTACGAGATCAACCGGATGATTTGCAGTCCATGCCAGTGCTTCCAAAGGGTTGGCAAAATCATGCACAGCAATATTCTGCTCGATGGTGCTGACCAGTTGTTTGAGAATCTGCCGGCTGGTCAGCTGGTCATCAATAATCAAGATTGTGCTCATTTCTCCGACCCTGAATTACGCGAATATTTCAATTTCACCTGCCATGGCGCCCTGGAACATGACAATTTACCTGTCGCAGCGAGATCAGAATGGCATAACATATTGAAAAACAAGACATATACATTCAGATCAGGTTCATGCAGAGTATCGGCGTAATTCGGAAAAAACTTAAATCTTTCAGATAGCTGTGTGTTCAGAGGTGGTTACTGAAACGCGCGGACACAAGGTGTGCCGGTGCTGTAATGATTCCAGTTCCAAAATGGCGGGTCAGTTGCGGGTGGCGTGACGGACTGTACAATACTGCGAACTTTACAACGGGACATGTATGGAAAACGAGGACAATCAGGGCGACAGGGCGCCGTCATTGCTGGATGTGCTGTACAGTGTGCTGGCCAGCATGTTCGGGGTACAAAGCAATCGCAATCGTGAAAAAGATTTCACGCATGGCAAGCCGTATCAATACATCATTATCGGAATGCTGGTGACAGTTTTATTCGTGCTGAGTGTCTGGGGCGTGGTGCAGCTGGTGATGAAGCTGGCGGGTATCTGATTACAAGGCCAGGATCTTCTCCAGTTGTGCTTGCAGGTTACTGATTGCCGCCAGCAGTTCCGATGCGCGTGACCGCTCTTTGTCGACAACAGCTGCAGGTGCCTTGTCAACAAAGCTTGCGTTGGAGAGTTTTTTCTCGCAGCGATCCAGTTCATCCTTCCTGCGTTCAAGCTCTTTCCCCAGTCGGAGTATTTCCGCGTCCTTGTCGATCAGGCCGGCCAGCGGAATTAACAGTTTCATGTTGCCGACCAGCGCAACTGAAGACTCCGGTGCCGTCTCCCCTTCATTCAGCCAGGTCACTGACTCAATGCGTCCAACCGTGTTGAGGTAATGGCCGTTATGATCTAGCAGCGCACGATCCCTGGTGTTGCCACCTTCCAGCAGCACGGGAAGCATTTTGCGTGGATCGATATTCATCCCGCTGCGGATTTTGCGCACACCGATGATGAATTCCTTTAACCAGTCGATTTCTGCGCATGCGTTCGCATCAATTCTCTCGGGGTCGGGGAGAGGGTAGGGCTGTAGCATTATCGTGCTGCCATCGACAGCCGCAAGCGGCGCCATGCGCTGCCAGATTTCCTCGCTGATAAACGGGACCAGCGGGTGTAGCAGTCGCAACACGGTTTCCATGACTCTCACGAGAGTGCGTCGCGTACCGCGCAACGCAGCGGGACTGCTATCCGGATCGGTCAGCACCGGCTTGGATAGCTCCAGGTACCAGTCACAGTACTCGTCCCAGATAAACGAGTACATGGCCTGTGCGGCATGGTCGAAGCGGTAGGTTCCGATCGCATCGAGTACTGCCTGCTCGGTTTCCTGCAATTGCGAGATGATCCAGCGATCTGCGGCGCTCAGTTCGACCACATCGCCGGCCTGGCCACAGTCCTGATCCTCTGTGTTCAAGAGTACGTAGCGGGCGGCGTTCCATAACTTGTTGCAGAAATTCCGGTAACCTTCGATACGGCCAAGATCAAAATTGATATCGCGCCCTGTAGAGGCCAGCGCGGCAAAGGTGAAGCGCAGGGCATCGGTTCCGTAGGCCGGGATTCCGTCCGGGAAGTCCTTGCGTGTAAGCTTTTCGATCTTGTCGGCCATCTGTGGCTGCATCAGCGCGGAACGCCGCTTGGCAACCAGCGATTCAAGATCGATACCATCGATCAGGTCGATCGGATCGAGGACGTTGCCCTTGGACTTGGACATCTTGTTGCCATGCGCATCACGCACCAGGCCGTGGATGTAGACTTCCCGGAACGGGACATCACCCATGAACTTGAGACCCATCATGATCATGCGGGCAACCCAGAAGAAGATGATGTCGAAACCGGTGACCAGTACACTCGTAGGGTAGAAGGTCTTCACCGCTTCCGACTGGTGCGGCCAGCCGAGGGTGCTGAACGGCCACAAGGCCGAGGAGAACCAGGTGTCCAGCACATCCTCATCCTGACCGAGCGGGACGCTGCTGCCAAGATTGTGTTTGGCGCGCACCTCGTCTTCCGTGCGCCCGACATAGACATTGCCGTCGTCATCATACCAGGCCGGGATACGGTGACCCCACCAGATCTGGCGCGAGATACACCAGTCCTGGATGTTGCGCATCCACTCGAAATAGGTGTTCTTCCAGTTGTCGGGCACGAAGCGGATGGTGCCGTCTTCCACGGCCCGAATCGCCGGTTCCGCCAGCGGACCGATCTTAACGAACCACTGATCGGTCAGATACGGTTCCACGACCGTTCCGGAGCGGTCCCCGCGCGGCACCATCAGCCTGTGATCGTCGGTTTTTTCCAGCAGGCCCTGTGACTGCAGGTCGGCGACGATGCGCTTGCGTGCCTCGAAACGGTCCAGACCCTGGTAGGCACAATCGACCATGTCGTTGATGCGGGCGTCGACGGTGAAGATGTTGATCAACGGCAGGTCGTGACGCTTGCCCATTTCGTAGTCGTTGAAATCGTGCGCGGGTGTTATTTTCACGCAGCCGGTGCCGAACTCGGGATCAACATACTCGTCCGCGATCACGGGTATCTCGCGTTCGGTCAGCGGCAGGCGGATAGTCTTGCCGACCAGCGCCTGGTAGCGTTCGTCGTCGGGGTGGACGGCGACTGCCGCATCACCGAGCATGGTTTCCGGACGGGTGGTGGCGACCACCAGGTGTCCGGTGCCGTCGGACAGCGGGTAGCGCATGTACCAGAGATGTCCGGCTTCCTCTTCCGAGACCACTTCGAGATCGGACACCGCTGTATGCAATACCGGGTCCCAGTTCACCAGGCGCTTGCCGCGATAGATCAGGCCTTCCTCGTAGAGGCGGACAAAGGTTTCCTTTACCGCCTCGGACAGGCCGTCGTCCATGGTGAAACGTTCGCGCGACCAGTCCAGCGACGCGCCCATACGGCGCAGCTGGCGGGTAATGGTGCCACCCGATTCGTGTTTCCACTCCCAGATGCGCTTGATGAATTCCGCGCGGCCGAGGTCATGACGGGTGACATTCTGCGCGGCGAGCTGTCGTTCCACCACCATCTGGGTAGCGATGCCGGCATGGTCGGTGCCTGCCT